>JAJNQF010000474.1 GCA_021154945.1 Sphingomonas sp. | reverse complement strand
GGAATTTCGGCGATGAAACGGCTGGGGATGCTGCTCATCCACTGGCCGTAGATGCGGCGGTTGGCAGCATGATAGATGCTCGCGCGTTGGCGGGCGCGGGTGATCGCGACATAGGCGAGGCGGCGTTCCTCCTCGAGGCTCTTCACGCCGCCTTCGTCGAGCGAGCGTTGCGACGGGAACAGGCCTTCCTCCCAGCCAACCAGGAACACCGTGTCGTATTCGAGGCCCTTCGCCGCGTGGATGGTCATGATCGTGACCTGCGGATCCTGCGCGCCGCCTTCGTTGTCCATCACCAGCGAGACGTGTTCGAGGAACGCACCGAGTGAATCGTATTCCTCCATCGCGCGGACGAGCTCGCTGAGGTTCTCAAGGCGCCCGGTCGCCTCGACCGATTTCTCGGCCTGGTACATCGCCGTATAGCCGCTCTCGTCGAGCAACTGCCGCGCGAGTTCGGCGTGCGGCAGGCTGGTCGCCATGTCGCGCCAGCGGGCGATGTCGCCGACCAGCCGGCCGAGCGACTTCTTCGCCGCCCCTGTCAGTTCGTCGGTGTCGAGGATGCGCGCGGCGGCCGTCGTCAGCGGGGTGCCGGTGGCGCGCGCTAACTGGTGGATGCGTGCGACCGCCTTGTCGCCCAGGCCCCGCTTGGGGACGTTGACGATGCGTTCGAAGGCGAGGTCGTCCGCCGGCTGGTTGACGACGCGCAAATACGCCAGCGCATCGCGGATTTCGGCGCGTTCGTAGAAGCGGAAGCCGCCGACGATCTTGTACGGCATGCCGATCGCGATGAAGCGGTCCTCGAACTCGCGCGTCTGGTGCTGCGCGCGGACCAGGATCGCGACCTCGTCGAGGCTCTTGCCCGAGCGACGTACGATGTCGATCTCCTCGCCAACGCGCCGCGCTTCCTCGGGGCCGTCCCAGACGCCGATGACCTTGACCTTCTCGCCCACGTCGCGCTCGGTCCAAAGCTGCTTGCCGAGCCGCCCGCCATTGTTGGCGATCACGCCCGATGCCGCGCCGAGGATGTGCGGCGTGCTGCGGTAATTCTGTTCGAGGCGGATGACCTTCGCACCCGGAAAATCACGCTCGAACTTCAGGATGTTTTCGACCTGCGCGCCGCGCCACGAATAGATCGACTGGTCGTCGTCGCCGACGCAGGCGATATTCTTCCGCTCCTGCGCGAGGAGCCGCAGCCAGAGATATTGTGACGAGTTGGTGTCCTGATACTCGTCGACCATGATGTATTTGAAGCGCTGCTGATACTGCGCGAGCACGTCGCGGTGCGTCTTCAGGATGACGAGCATGTGGAGCAGCAAGTCGCCGAAATCGCACGCGTTGAGCGCGATCAGGCGCGCCTGGTATTGCTGGTACAGCTCGCCGCCGCGGCCATTGGCGTAGCGTTCGGACTCGCCCGCATCGATGTCGGCGGGGACGAGGCCCTTGTTCTTCCACTGGTCGATCAGTCCGGCGAGGCTGCGGGTCGGGAAGCGCTTCTCGTCGATATCGGCGGCGAGGATCAGCTGCTTCAGCAACCGCAACTGGTCGTCGGTATCGAGGATCGTGAAATTCGATTGCAGCCCGACCAGTTCCGCATGACGGCGCAGCATCTTGGCCGCGATCGCGTGGAAGGTGCCGAGCCACGGCATCCCCTCGACCGCATCGCCGACCAGCCGCCCCACGCGCTCGCGCATCTCGCGCGCGGCCTTGTTGGTGAAGGTGACGCTGAGGATTTCCGACGGCCACGCCTTCCTCGTGAAGATCAGGTGCGCGAGGCGGGCGGTCAGTGCCGCGGTCTTGCCGGTGCCGGCGCCGGCGATGATCAGGACCGGGCCATCGGTGGTCAGCACAGCCTCGCGCTGCGGCGGATTGAGGCCGCGGAGATAGGGAGGCTCTGCTTGCGGCGCGGACGTTTGGGCGATCTGGTTCACCGGTGAACAGGTAGGGAACGGCGGCCGATCGGGCAAGCACTTGGTCTTGTCGGCGCGAGGGCATGCGGTAGGGTGGTGGTGCGTGTGAGGGAGATGCCGGATGGATCGACGTGACGTGATTCGGATGCTGGCGGTGGCCGGCGGGGGCATTGCGATCGGCACGATCGGCGTGGCGCGCGCGATCGCGGCCGAGCCCGGGCGCGTGCTGGTCAGCAAAATCGAACTTGTCGGCAGTCGCGTCGTGATGGCAGTGATGATCGGCGATGCGGGACCGTATCTGTTTGCCATCGACACTGGTGGCTTTCTCAGCCTGATCGACAACGAGCTGGCAAAATCCCTCAAGCTGACCCCGACGGGCATGACCCGAGCTTCGGGCGTGGGCGGACGGACGACCGTGCCCGTCTACCTCGCTCGCGATATCGTGTTCGGCGGGGGCGTTCGGCAGAACGCGGTCGCTTTCGCCGGGGTGGACGGTTTCGGTTTCGGCAGCGACGTGAAAGGAATGCTCGCCGCCGGGATACTGACCACGATGGACAGCGACCTCGACATCGAGGCCGGCGAGTGGCGGACCTATCCCGACGGGCACCCGCCCCGTACCGGCTATTACCGGATCGAGTCCGCGATCAGCGACATGGCGTCGGGTAGCGGACCTAGCGCCGGATCGCGGCATCTGTACGGGAGTGCAACGGTCGGGGGCAGGGGCCTGCGGTTCCTGCTCGATACGGGGGCGCCGGGCGGATTGTCGCTTGATCGGCCGACCGCGCAATCGCTCGGGTTGTGGAACGAGACGCAGCCCTACGCGCCGGTGCGGCCGCGCGGAATCGGCGGACAGGCCGGGATTGCCAGGATCGTGCGCGCCGCCAGCTTCACGTTCGGCGACTCGCAGTTCGACCGCCCATTGGTCATGCTTCGCGGCGAGGGAGACACGCGGCCGCGGGTCAACGGCATCATCGGGTTGCAGGTGCTGCGACAGTTCAACCTGTCGACGGACGTGCGGGCGCGTGCGCTGTGGGTCAAACGGCACACCGCCGCCGACGCTTCGGAAGAGCGCTATGGGATGTCGGGGCTGTGGATCGACCGGAAAGGCGAAAGCATGACCGTGGCCGCGGTCGGTACGGGCAGTCCGGCGGCTGCTGCGGGCGTCAAGATCGGCGACCGGATCGTCGGCGAACCGTTTCCGGCGGTGATCCGCAAGATCAGCGGCGCGCCGGGTACGCCAGTGACGCTGTCGGTCGAACGGGGTGGCATCGCGACGGACCGGACATTCGTCCTCAAGCCGTTTCTGTAGGATGAGGATTGCCATCGGCAGGGCCGTGTCGAGCAAACAGGGACTATAGGGGACTGGCCATGACGACGAAAATGACGGGTCGGTGCCATTGCGGCGCGATCCACTACGAAACCCAGGGCGAGCCCGAGCATCATGCGCTGTGCCATTGCAGCGATTGCCGGCGGAACGCGGGCGCGCCGATGGTCGGCTGGATCGCATTCAAGACGGAGCAGGTGACGATCTCGGGCGATCCGGTGACGTACGAATCGTCCGCATCCGGCCGGCGGCAGTTCTGCGGGCGGTGCGGGACGGGGCTGTTCTATGCCAACGCCGAATTTTTGCCGGGAATCATCGATGTGCAGTCGTGCACGCTCGACGATCCCGAAGCGGTGACGCCGGGTGCGCATATCCAGGTGGCCGATCGCCTGTCTTGGATGGCGGACGTGGCCGCATTGCCTGCGTTCGAGCGATATCCGGGCATGTGACATAAGGCCGTTCGCGCGGCGCTTGCGACTATGTGCGGCGAATGGTGGCGGCGGTGTCGAACCGTCGCGAAAGCGTCGCGTGGGCGTCATGAACCGCGCCTAGGGAATGCGCAGCGACGAGGTTCGTCGTCGGAGATGCCGCATCCAGAAAGGCGTCCCGACGCACTGGCGCCGTCGCCCGCAGGCCGAGGCCCGCGGACCGCAGGACCAATCGAGGAACATCATCATGAAGCTTTTCATCAGCGTCGCTTCGGCGGCGATCGTCGGCGCGTGCCTGTTCTCGGCGGGCGCATCGGCCAATCCCGCGCGTGAGCCGGTGTCGGTGCGCGTGTCGCGTGCCGGGCTCGACCTGACCAGCGATGCCGGGCGGACCGCGTTCCAGCGCCGGCTGCGCTCGGCGATCGCCAGCGCCTGCCAGCCGCGGACCGGTGGCCTCGACGCGCTCGCCGATTCGCGGCAGTGCCGTCAGGAAATGACCGCGGATGCGAGCGTGAAGCTGGCCGCGTTGCTCGGGCGGAGCGGGACGCAGCTCGCCAGCATCGGTGCGGCTCGCTGAACTAGCGCGCTGATCGGGGAAGAACGTCGGTTCTCATTGATCCTCCCCCGCGAGGGGGAGGTGGCTGGCGCTTGCCAGATGGAGGGGGAGGGAAGCGAAACCTCTGCTCCGTGTCCTCCCCCTCCGTCACCTTCGGTGCCACCTCCCCCTAGCGGGGGAGGATCGGTAAGGCGGCTCCCAAATCAGGCCGAGCCATCGCTTGATCTGCATCTGTCATAAGATTGTCATCGTAAGGGCCGACTGCACATTCCCATGGCAACCTCCACATTTGCACCCGACGCGCTAACGGCTGATTCGAGCGCTGCGGCGTCGGTGCCGCACACTGGCCCCAAGCTCGATCATTCGCTGCATCCCGCGGGGCGCTGGCTGTTCCTCGCCGTGTTGATTGGTGGGCTCGCCTATGCCGGGTTCAGCATCGCCTTCGACACCGCGCAGGTCGGCGAAAGCCTGGCGGGCGGCGCGTTCGCGTTCCTCGCGCTCGCGCTGCTGATCGCGCTCGGGTTCGAGTTCGTGAACGGCTTCCATGACACCGCCAACGCGGTCGCCACCGTCATCTACACGCATTCGATGCCCGCGCCGCTTGCAGTGGTGTGGTCGGGGTTCTTCAATTTCCTCGGCGTGATGCTGTCGTCGGGCGCGGTGGCGTATTCGATCGTCACGCTGTTGCCGGTCGACCTGATCCTGAACGTCGGCAGCGTCGGCGGGTTCGCGATGATCTTCGCGCTGTTGCTGGCGGCGATCGTGTGGAACCTCGCGACCTGGGCGGTCGGTCTGCCCAATTCGTCGAGCCACGCGTTGATCGGGTCGATCCTCGGCGTCGGGCTTGCCAACCAGCTCATCAGCGGCGGTGGGGCGGACGGCACGTCGGGCGTCGACATGGCGCAGGTCTGGAAAGTCCTCTCTGCGCTCGCGTTCAGCCCGGTCGTCGGCTTTGTCGGCGCGCTGTTGCTGCTGCTAGTGATGAAGCGGTTTCTCCGCGACAAGAAACTGTACGAGGCACCCGAGGGCCAGACGCCACCGCCGCGCGGCATCCGCGCGCTGCTGATCGGGACCTGCACCGCGGTCAGCTTCGCGCATGGCAGCAACGACGGCCAGAAGGGCATGGGGCTGATCATGCTCATCCTGATCGGCTGCGCGCCGACCGCCTATGCGCTGAACCGG
Source organism: Sphingomonas sp. (assembly GCA_021154945.1). Taxonomy (GTDB): domain Bacteria; phylum Pseudomonadota; class Alphaproteobacteria; order Sphingomonadales; family Sphingomonadaceae; genus Sphingomonas. The sequence goes on along the minus strand of JAJNQF010000474.1, from coordinate 781 downwards.
ACGATGCCCGAGAGCGCGACGCCGGCCTTCGTCCAGGCGGCGCGGGCGGCATCGGCGGCCTATGTCGCGCATGCCAACGGCGCGCCCGCCACGGTCGGCGCGGCGCGCACGACGGTGACGCAGGCGCTGAAATCGAAGCGTGTCGCGGACCCGATCGTGTACGGCGCGCTGGCGACGCTGTCGGACGACGTGTCGAGCCGGATCGCGGGCTATGGCTCGCTCGGCAAGGTGCCGGCGGCGGCGACGCCGAACCTGCGCAACGACATGTATCTCGTGCTCGATACGACCAAGCTGATCGCCGCCGACAAGGCCGCGCAGGGCCGCTTCACCGCGCAGGAGATCACTACGCTGAAGGACTATGGCGGCAAGCTGGAGCAGGGCACGCGCTATATCCCGACCTGGGTGAAGATCACCGTCGCGCTCGCGCTGGGCCTCGGGACGATGGTCGGGTGGAAGCGGATCGTCGTCACCGTCGGCGAGCGGATCGGCAAGACGCACCTGACCTATGGCATGGGCGCGTCGGCCGAACTGGTCGCGGCGGCGACGATCCTGCTGGCGGTGAATTTCGGCATGCCGGTGTCGACGACGCACATCCTGTCGTCGGGCGTTGCGGGTGCGAGCGTTGCCAATGGCGCCGGGCTGCAGCGGCGCACGGTGATGAACATGGCGCTGGCCTGGGTGATGACGCTGCCGGTGGCGATGCTGTTGTCGGGCGGATTGTATTGGCTGCTGCTGACGCTGGCGCATTCGCTCGGGTATTGAAACTACTCCCGTCATCCTG
>JAJNQF010000469.1 GCA_021154945.1 Sphingomonas sp. | reverse complement strand
GCATCGGGTCAGGCATCGATCGACAAGGTCGCAGGGCCGGTCGGTGAAGCACTGATCATGACCGCGCTGGGTCTGGTCGTCGCAGTTCCCGCCGTGCTGTCGTACAACTGGCTGCAGCGCCGCAACAAGTCGATCGCAGAGGACCTGTCGGCCTTCTCGAACGACGTGCTGGGCTTCCTTGCTTCGAACGGCGCCGTGCGTCCGTCGATCGCAACGGCTGCCAAGCCGGTTGCGGCCAAGCCTGTTACGACCACCACGACCGCCGGCCAGACCGGTGGCGTGCCGCGCGCCAACTAAGACGCGAAAAGGGGGGCTGCTGTTCGCAGCGGCCCCGCTTCATTGCCGCCGGCAGTTCCGGTGGCGATTACATGGATAGGATAGTTCGCACATGGCGATGAGTGTTGGTGGCGATTCCACCGAGAGTTCGATATCGGACATCAATACGACGCCGCTGGTCGACGTCATGCTCGTGCTCCTGATCATCTTCCTGGTGACGACGACTGTCGCGGTCCAGGCGGTGCAGCTGAAGCTCCCGGAGGTTCGCTTCGATCCGACGATGACCAAGCCAGAGAATGTCTCGCTGTCGGTGACTTCGGCCAACGGACAGTGCCAGGTATATTGGGGCCTTTCGCAGGTTACTCATGAAGAGCTGCTGCAACGCGGCGTCGACAAGCTGAAGGCAGAGATCGCACGTCAGGGCGGTGCCAATGCTGCCGGTCTCGAACTTCCCGAGGCGCATATCCGCGGCGACGTGGACGCACCGTATCGCTGCATCGGCGCCACGATCTACACGATGCAGCAGGCCGGGTTCGCCCGCGTCGGCTTCATCTCCGAACCGCCCCCGGGCGGCACCACCGAACGCTGATGCCGAACGCTGACGGTCGCTCGGACGTATTTAGGAGTAGCATAGAATGGCAATGAGCGGCGGCAAAGAAGATGGCTCGCCGATGATGGAAATGAACATGACGCCGTTGATCGACGTCCTGCTCGTTCTCCTCATCATGTTCATCATCACGATCCCCATCCAGACGCACGCGGTGAAGGTCGATCTTCCGGTCAATAGCCCGAACCAGCCGCAGAACCCGGTCAATCCCGAGAAGAACAAGATCTCGATCGATGCCGCCGGTGTTATCGCGTGGAACGGTGCGCCGGTCGACGAAGTCACGCTGCGCCAGTATCTGGATCAGTCCGCCGGGATGACGCCCGAGCCCGAACTCCACTTCCAGCCTGATCCGCAGGCGCGGTACGAAGTGGTCGATCGTACGCTGGCCGTCATCAAGCGGTCTGCGATCACGAAGCTCGGCTTCATCGGCAACGAGCAGTATCGCAACGACTTCTAAGTCGCCTGCGTACAGTATCGAACGTCCAAAGGGCGGTCCTCCGGGGCCGCCCTTTTTTCTTGTGTTCGACGGCTTGGGGCCGCGCGTGGTGGCCGGCAGCGAAACTTGATCAATGTACTTGTATGATAGTCATCGAAGTGACATACCGTTGTCACAAAAATGAAACCTTCCGATCGGCGAAGGTCAGTGGAGATGAGAGATGCGCAAGTCCGTCCTGTTCGTTCTCGCAACCCTTGGCGCGGCAACGCCGGCGCTGGCGGCCCCATCCGCTAACCAGGATCGCACCGGCTACACGGCCATCGCGGCGGGCGACCTATCGACGGCGGAACAGCGCATCGTCGCCGAGCGGAAGATTTTCCCGCAGCGTCCCGAACTGATGCTCAACCTGGCGTCGGTATACCGCCGGACCGGCCGCGACTCGGAAGCCCGGGCGCTGTATTCTGCGGTTCTTCAGCGGCCCGCGGTCGCGATGGACCTGCCGTCGGGTGCGGTGGTTTCGTCGCACGATCTCGCGAGCCGCGCGCTGGCCCGTCAGACGCAGCAGATCGCGACTCGCTGATCTCGACGATGCTCGGGAGCGTCCGACCTGTCCTCTCGCGAAGGCGGGGCCCTAATTTAGGTCCTGCCTCCGCGAGGGCACGAAGAGTGGGTGGCCTGGAGGCTGGAGGCGCTCGCCGGGCCGAATGACGGCGTGCGGGTCGAGGAGCGTTCGCCTCAACTGGGGGGCTTCTGGTTCCGCGGCCTGCGTTCCTAGGCGTAGCTCGCTTCGGGGCATCATATTTTGCAGCGTTCAGTCTACGAAGGCCGGTGGGCAAAACTTGTAAGCTGAGCGTTCCGCTCCGTTATTGCGACCGTTCCAATTGAGCCCGACCTCGCCGGGGATGGCGGGTTTGGACGGATCCCAGAAATGGGCGCGCGGAAAAAGTCGGACTCTCCGCGTTTACCAGGCGGAGAACGGCTAGTGGGGCTGCCGCCCACGGACGTGCCCCCTCTTCGCGACGCGCCGGAGGAGCGGTAAACGGATCTGTCAGCGAATCTTTGCGTCATCGCCCGATACTTCGGTGGCGGAATGCCAGCTACAACTCGTTGGTGATAACCGCGGGCTGACACGTAGCTTCGGCGTTCTGGTCGAGGAGCGAGACTGGGCGTCGAACGCTGCGTTCAAGTCGACCGGCCTGCAATCTTAGCTTCCGCCCGAGCAAACGCGATAATCTACCGCGTTCAAGCCAAACGACGAACCGAGCCGGACGACAGACAAGCCTCTCACGCAGTCCCCGACCTTACAAGCGCGGCAACGTCACCCCGCGCTGCCCCATATATTTGCCCGCGCGGTCGGCGTAGCTCACTTCGCACGGCTCGTTCCCCTTGAGGAATAGGAATTGGCACGCGCCTTCGTTGGCGTAGATCTTGGCCGGGAGCGGCGTGGTGTTGGAGAATTCCAACGTCACATGGCCTTCCCATTCGGGCTCGAGCGGGGTCACGTTGACGATGATCCCGCAGCGCGCATAGGTCGACTTGCCGAGGCAGATAACCAGCACGTCGCGCGGTACGCGGAAATACTCGACGGTGCGGGCGAGCGCGAAGCTGTTCGGCGGGATGATGCAGACGTCGGTCTTGCGATCGACGAAGCTGTTGGCCGCGAAGTCCTTCGGGTCGACGATCGCGCTGTCGACGTTGGTGAAGATCTTGAACTCGTCGGCGACGCGCGCGTCATAGCCATAGGACGACAGCCCGTACGAGATGCAGCCATCGCGGCGCTGCGCTTCGTGGAACGGTTCGATCATCGCATCGCCCAGCGCGCGCTCGCGGATCCAGCGGTCGGACATCACGGACATGGCAACTCCCTTTTTCGGGAGCGGCTTTCGCGCGGATGTCGCCCGACGGCAAGAGGGGTAGGCGGAAAGAGCGTAGGTGCGTTCCGCGCTCGGCTGTTTCGCGCACCGCGCGTTGGCTATTGATGCGGTCGGGCGGTGGCGTCACAATGCGGCGTCGCAATCGTCATGATCGGGCGCCACGATCGGGCGCCATGATCGGGACTGCGCCGTCGGAGCAAGCCCGGCGGCTCGAAGGGAAGCTGGCTTGAAGTTCATCGAGACACCGTCGCCCAATTTCGACGACCGCACGCTGCCCATTACGATGATCGTGTTGCATTATACCGGCATGCAGGACGGCGCGTCGGCGATCGCACGGTTGCGCGATCCCGAGGCGAAAGTGTCGTCGCATTACCTGGTCGAGGAGGACGGCACGGTCCTGCGGATGGTCGCAGAGGATAAGCGCGCCTGGCACGCGGGCCGGTCGCACTGGCGCGGGATCGAGGACGTCAATTCGGCGAGTGTCGGCATCGAGATCGTCAATCCGGGGCATGAGTTCGGCTATCGTCCTTTCCCGCCCGAGCAGATCGCGTCGGTCGTGGCCCTGGTCGCGGAGATCAAGGATCGGCACGAGATCACGCGCGGGAATATCGTTGGACATTCGGACATCGCCCCGACCCGCAAACGTGATCCCGGCGAGCTGTTCCCGTGGCACGAACTGGCGCGGCGCCGGCTGGCGTTGCCGCGGCCGACCAAGAATCTGATGGATCCGGGCTGGACCGAGGGTGGATTCTGCCTCGCGCTCGAACGCTTCGGGTATGACGTGGAGAACCGGATGGCCGCGACGATGGCGTTCCAGCGGCGGTTCCGACCGGAACTGGTCGACGGCGAGGTCGATGCGGAGTGCCGGTGTATCCTGCTGGCGTTGCTGCTGCCGAAGCCGATGGGCGACGACTGAGGTCTTCCCCTCGTCCCTGGAAGGGAGGGGCTGGGGGTGGGTTTGGTTCCGTATCGCGAGACGGTCGCGACCAAAGCTGGCCGACCCACCCCCGTCCCCTCCCTTCCAGGGAGGGGAGACCGTCGCACTTACGCGCGAGCATTTTGGCCACGAAAACGGTGGTGCATCCGACCCACCCGCGCTAGGGCTCGCCTCGCCAGAGGGTCGGGCGGCCGCGGGTGTCTTTACGACACGCGAGGAAAGTCCGGGCTCCGCGAAACGACGGTGCCGGGTAACGCCCGGCGAGGGTGACCTCAGGGAAAGTGCCACAGAGAGCAGACGGCCAACCCTCGGCGCAAGTCGGGGCGGTCAGAGTGAAAGGGTGCGGTAAGAGCGCACCGCGCGCCTGGTAACAGGGGCGGCACGGCAAACCCCACCGGGAGCAAGATCGAATAGGGGTGGCGCATGGGCTTCGTTTCAGCTCGTCACCCGGGTTGATTGCTTGAGGCGGCGGGCAATCGTCGTCCTAGAGGAATGGTCGCCTAACTTCCGTATCGAAGGATCGGAAATGGACAGAACCCGGCTTACAGACCCTCTGGCATCCTTCCCCGAACCATTGCAGACTGCGACGAAATTGCGTCGGGGGAAGTGATGCGTATCGACAGGGCCGGGTTGATCGGCGCGGGCATGATGGCGGTCGCCGTCGCGACGGTGCAGGTGGCCGTTCCGGTCACGGCGCAGGCTCCCACGACGACGGTGCAGCAGGATTTCGATGCCGCCGCCGCACTCGATGTGAAGGGTGACAGGCCCGCGGCGTTGGCGGCGTGGGAAAAGCTCGAGGCACGTACCAAGCCGGGCTCGCGCAGCCGCGGCATCGCGCTGATCCGCAAGAGCGCGGCGCTATTCAAGCTCGATCGATCCGACGATGCGGTGACCGCGGCGCGGGCGGGGCTGGCATTGTTGCCCGCGACCGACCCGACGCTCGCCGAGGATCGTTGGCGAGCCTTTTACGACCTTGGGATCATCGCCCAGAACGCGCTCGACTATGCGGGCGCGAGCGACGCCTATGCGAGCGCGGAGGCGGCGGGCGGCACGCCGTCGCTGAAGGCCGCATCGTTGCTGGCGCTGGCGGAGACGAGGACGTTTACCGATCCCGCCGCCGCAGAGGCGGCGCTGGCCCGTGTCGATGCCCTGGTGAAGACCGCTCCGGCGGATGCCAGGGTGAAGGCCATGATCGCACGTCGCCATGCAATCCTGTCGCTCAATCGCGGCGCATACGAGCCTGCGCGGGCCTATGCGATCGACGCGGTCAAGCAACTCGGCGGGCTGACGTCCCAGACCGATTCGAACGA
>JAJNQF010000466.1 GCA_021154945.1 Sphingomonas sp. | reverse complement strand
GTCATTCCAATTGGGCCCCGGCCTTCGCCGGGGTGGTTCCGGTCGGGGCGGTGGTTCGGGAGGTATGTGCCTCCACCCACTCTCCCCCTCTCGCTTTCACGACCAGATCGGGTAACGGGTGCGGGATGGTAGATTCGACAGCCCCTACGCCAGCGCTCCGCACCGTCCGGGCGAACGACACGCTGCTCTGGGGCATGACCAATGCCGAGCGGATCCGGCGGATCGGCGTCGCGCAGGGGTTGGCCCCGGATACCGACGACAGCACCGGCCCCGTCATCCTCGTCAACCTCGCCTACGCGTTCGATCCGGTCTGGATCGCGCATCTGAAGTCACGCCCCGGCACCGTCGTCACGCGCACCGGCGTCCCCGTGCTCGCGCATGTCCGCGACGCCGACGAGCGCGCGCGGATGACCGCAGCGATGCTCGGCGAGGCGCCGCTGGTCACGGGCCTCACCGTGATCGCCGCCGAGGCCGAGGAAGGCATCCTCAACGAAGCGTTGCGGAAACGCGAACGGCCGTTCGCCGAACTGCTCACCCCGGCCGCGGTGCCGGCGATCGAACGCGCGAGCTATGTCGGCGCGTACAAGGGCGTCACCGACCTGCTGACCAAGTATCTGTGGCCCGAATGGGCGCTGGCGATCACGCGGGTCTGCGCGCGCGCCGGGATCACGCCGAACCAGGTGACCGCGCTCGGATCGGTGCTGTGCATCGTCGCGACCGTGGCGTTCTGGCATGGCTGGTTCTGGACCGGCCTCGCGACGGGGCTGTTCTTCATGGTGCTCGACACCGTCGACGGGAAGCTGGCGCGGTGCACGATCACCTCGTCGAAGCTTGGCAACGCGTGGGACCACGGGGTGGATCTGGTGCATCCGCCGTTCTGGTGGTGGGCCTGGGCGGCGGGCTGCGCGCCGTATGGGCGACCGCTTGAGGACGGCGTCTTCTGGGCGGTGATCGGGACGATGCTGTTCGGCTATGTCGCGCAGCGGCTGATCGAGGGCGCGTTCATCGTTCGGTTCGGGATGCATATTCACGTCTGGGAGCGGTTCGACAGCTGGTTCCGGCTGATCACCGCGCGGCGCAATCCGAACATGGTGATCCTGTTCGCGGGGTTGTTGGTGACGCGGCCCGATTGGGGGATCGTCGGGGTCGCGGCGTGGACCGCGATCTCGCTCGTGGTGCACTTGGTGCGCCTAGTGCAGGCGATGCTGCGCAAGGCTCGGGGCGAGACGTTGGTGAGTTGGTTGGCTTGAGGCTTCGCGGGGTCGCTACCTGCTAACGCCGAGCCCCCTCCCTTCCGTTCGTCCTGAGTAGCCATCGAGTAGCTGGTCTTGCAGCGTATCGAGATGGCGTATCGAAGGACAGGTTGGCGCGGTGAACATGTGCTTCGATACGAGCCCTCGGTACGCTCCTGACGGAGCTACTCGGTCTCTACTCAGCACGAACGGAGATGGGGGATGCGGCGAGCCCTACCCCTCAACCAGCGTTTTCGGCCGGCCGATCCACCAGAGGCAGTAGATCGCGAGCGCGTACAGGAACCGGCTGTGATCCCGCCTCCCCGCGCGGTGATCGGCGAACACCTTGTCGACCGCGCCGGCGCGCCAGATGCCCTGCTCCCGCACGCCGCTGTCGCGCCAGAGCTGCTCCGCATACGCCCCGAAATCGCCCGCGAACCACGCCGCCAGCGGCATCTGGAAGCCCTGTTTCCGCCGGTCGAGAATCCCTTCCGGCAGCCACGGCGCGATGGCCTCGCGGATCACGAATTTGCCGATCTTGCCGTGCAGCTTCATGTCGGCGGGCATCGACAGCGCGAGGTCGACCATCCCCTGCCCCAGCATCGGCACGCGCACCTCTAGCGAATGCGCCATGCTCGCGCGGTCGACCTTGGTCAGCATCGCGCCGGGCAGGTTCAGCGCGAGGTCGGCGAGCCCGAACTGTTCGAGCGTGTCGGTCGAGATCGCGTCGGGATCGGGGAAATATTCCGCGACCAGCGCGGCGATCCCGCCCTCTTCCTCGGCGATGAACTCGGCCGAGAAGATCTCGCGGCGGAAGGCTTCGTTCGTGATCTGCGTCTTGGCGAAGAACCGCGCGATGCCGTTCGGAAGCGCGGCGCTGCCGGTGGTCTTTCGCCAGCGCTGCAACACCGCGTTTGCATGGCGCGACGGCAGGGTCGGCACCGCGTCGAGTGCGCGGGCGAGACGACGCAGCGGCGCTGGCAGCGCCCCGATCCGCCGCTCGGTCGCGTGGCGCTTATACCCGAAGAACAGTTCGTCGCCGCCATCGCCCGACAGCGCGACCTTCACCTCCTGCGCGGCGATCTGGCTGACGTACCAGGTCGGCACCGCGGACGGGTCGGCGAACGGCTCGTCATAGCAATGCTGGACCTCGGGCAGCATCGCCTGCGCATCCGCGAGTTCCAAGGTGCGCGTGACGTGGTGGCAGCCGAGATGCCGCGCGATCGCCTCGGCGTGCGGCGATTCGTCGAAGCGCGGGTCGGGGAAGCCGATCGTGAAGGTGCGGACCGGGCGGTCCGACACCTGCGCCATCGCCGCGACCACCGCGGACGAATCGACGCCGCCCGACAGGAACGCGCCGACATCGACGTCGGCGACCATCTGCTTGCCGATCGTGTCGAGCCATTCGTCGCGGAACCGCTCGATCCACTGCGCCTCGGACCGCGGCTCGGCGGGATGATAGGCCGGCGTCCAATAGGCGCGCATCGTCGGCGTACCGGTCGCCTCGACGGTCATCACGTGACCCGGCGGCAAGGTCCGCACCTGCGCGTAGATCGAGCGCGGGGTGCGGACATGGCCGAAGCTGAAATAATCGTGGAGCGCGCGGCGATCGACGTCGAACGCCATGCCGGGCAGCAATGTCAGCGTCTTGAGCTCGGAGCCGAACGCGAACCCGGCGGCCTGGTCGGTATAATATAGCGGCTTGATGCCGATCGGATCGCGCGCGAGGATCAGGCGTCGGGCGTGCGCATCCCACACCGCGACCGCGAACATCCCGTCGAGTTTCGACCAGACGTCGTCGCCCCAGCGTTCGTAGCCGGCGAGGATCACCTCGGTATCGCCCGCGCTGTCGAACACGCGCCCCAGCGCCTGCAACTCGCGCCGCAATTCGCGGAAATTGTAGATCTCGCCGTTGAAGACGAGTGCATAGCGGCCGTCGGGTGAATGAAACGGCTGGTGGCCACCCTCGATGTCGATGATGCTCAGCCGGCGCATCCCGAACCCGAAATCGCCATCGGTCATCACGCCCTGATCGTCGGGCCCGCGGTGGAGGATCGCGTCGCACTGCGCCGTAATGAGGGGCGCGGTCACGAGGCGGGGCGAGACCGCAGCGCCACCTCGCGCATAAAGGCCGGCAATTCCGCAGATGACGAACGATCCCTCGCATGACGGCAGCACCGCCGCCCGATCGCGCGCGGTCTAGGAGCCGCCCGCCGCTTTGTCACCTTTGGGCGCCCCGACCCCTTCTTCACATCTGACGGCCCCCGAAACCTTGCCGCACCCGCCGTCGCGCTCTAGGGGCCGGTCGCAGATGGTTCAGGACCCCGCTCCTTCTCCGGCCCCGGCGGATGCGCCGGCACGTGCCGGCACGACCGGGATTTTCCGGGCGGCGGCGCGCAACCTCGGCTGGCTGCTCGCCAGTCGCAGCGTGCTGGCGATCCTGTCGCTCTTCTATCTCGGCTTTGCGACGCGCACGCTGGGCGTGGTCGATTTCGGCCGGTTCGCGCTGATCTCGGGGGCGGCGCAGGCGCTGGCGACCTTCGTCGGCTTCCAGACATGGCAGATCATCGTCCAATACGGTGTCGAGCCGATCCAGCAGGGCGACACGCCGCGGCTCGCGCGCCTGCTCCGGTTGTCGGCGATCCTCGACATCTGCAGCGCGCTGGTCGGTGCCGTGCTGACCGTCGCGATCCTGTTCGCGTGGAGTGACGGGTTCGGCATCCCGCCCGACCTGATGCGCGACACGCTGATGTTCGCGGTGGTGCAGCTGATCACGATCCGCTCGACCCCACTCGGCATCCTGCGGCTGCGCGACAAATTCTCGTTGTCGGCGGTGGCGGACAGCATGACGCCGATTATGCGCTTCGTCGGTGCGGGCGCGGCGATGATCTTCGAACCGACGATCCGCGGGTTCATGCTCGCCTGGGCGATCGCCGAGATCGTCACTGCCGCAACCTATTGGATCATGGTCGCGCGCAGTGGCGACCTGCGCCTGCTCGCGAGCGGCCGGGGAACGTGGCGGCAGGTCCGTGACGAGAATCCCGGCATCGTCCGCTTTTCGCTCAGCACCAACGCCAGCGCAACGCTGGGCCTGTCGAGCAAGCAGATCCCGCTGCTGCTGGTCGGCGCGTCGATCGGGCCGGCGGCGGCGGGTGCGTTCCGGCTTGCGACTCAGCTGGCACAGGCGCTGGCGAAACTGTCGCAGATGCTGTCGCGCGCCGCCTTCCCAGAGATCGTCCGCGCGGTCCGCACTGCCGAGCCGTCGCGCCTACGCCGCATCCTGGTCCGGACGATGCTCGCCAGCACCGCGGCGGCGCTCGTCATCCTCGCGATCGTCGCGCTGGTCGGCGAACCGATCCTGAAGCTGGTCGGCGGCAAGTCGTTCGTCGGCGCCTACCCGGTGCTGTTGTGGCTGGCTGCCGCCGGGTGCTTCGACCTCGCCACGGTCAGTCTCGACACGGTGATGACCGCGCTGCACCGCGCCGGCACGGTGTTCGCGATCCGCGCGGTCGGAGTCGGCCTGCTGTTCGTCGCGGCATTCGTGCTGATGCCCGCCTATGGATCGGCGGGTATCGCCGCGGCAGTCGCCACCGGATCGGTCGCGGTGGCGATCCTGCTGGGGTTCGCAGCGGCCCGGATGACCCGCACGCCGGACGAAGCGCAGCCCGCATAGAGCCCCCGGCAAGCTCCGGGCGGGGGCGATAAACGCCCTGTTCACGTCGCAAATGTCATCTGCGCGCCGCTCTATCGCCACTATTTTCGGGTCTTAGTCTGCCGATGAACCATGTAATTCTTATGGCGCTGGGTGCGGCCGTCGTGCTCGCGCCGGTCCAGGCGCATGCCGCCGAGACCTGCGAGGGCACACCGGGCAATGGCAACGCCAAGCTGATCCTCGAGGCGACGACGATGCACAACCATGTCGGCGAAGTCGCCTTCACGGTCTATCCTGACGACAAGAAGCGGTTCCTGGCGAAGGGCGCGAAGCTGGCGCGCGCGCGCGTGTCGGCGGCGAACCCGCGTGCCTGTTTCTGGCTCAAGCCCGGCTATTACGCGATCGCGCAATATCACGACGAGAACAGCGATCACGATTTCAACCGGACGCTGTTCATGCCGAAGGAGGGCTTCGGCTTCTCCAACGACGCCCCGACCTCGATCGGGCTGCCGTCTTTCGAATCGGCGCGTACTGCCCTGCCCGCCTCCGGCACCGTCGTACGGATGAAGATGCGGTATCGCCGATAATATGCGTCCGGACTGCGCCTGACGCGGAACGGAAATCTTGCTGACACAAATTTGTAGCGGTTCTGTACCGTGACGGGTATCTCTATATCGTGGCTGATGCTGTTTCGAACTTCGACGCCTTTGGCAGGCAATCGCTCTCCCCTCCAGTCGCGCCCGCGTGGCTGCCTGAGGGGATGTTCGATTCGGCTGCGTCCGAACGCGCCAGCGTGAACCCGCGCGAGGCAGCCGCGAAGATTCGCACCGGCATCATCTGCAACCCGAAGAGCCATCGCAACCGCAGCAGCGTCGAAGCGACCAAGCCGTTCCTGTCCGGCACCGTCCTCGCCGTCACGCCGCGTACCCAGGCCGAGCTGGCCGAGGTGCTGACCGATTTCGCGCGCCACGGCATCGAACTGCTCGTGATCGACGGTGGCGACGGCACGATCCGCGACGTGATGACCGCCGCCGCGCGCGTCTGGACCGGTGCCGCACCGCGCGTCGCGATCGTTCCCTCGGGCAAGACCAACGCGCTCGCGCTCGATCTCGGCATTCCCGACACCTGGACGCTCGATCAGGCGCTGACCGCAGCGCGCCATGGTCGCGTGAAGCTCCGCAGCCCGGTCGAGGTGATCCGCAAGGACAGCGGCGCGAAGCTGTGCGGCTTCCTGTTCGGCGCCGGTGCGTTCGTCGACGCCACCGCGCTCGCGCAGCGCACCCACCGCGCTGGCGCCTTCAACGGTGTCGCGGTCGGGCTCGCGCTGTGTTGGGCGATCCTGCAGACGCTGTTCGGCGGCGCGAACAGCGCGTGGCGCGCCGGCAACCGGATGCGGATCCGCTTCCAGTCCCGCGGCGACGAGGGCGCACACGCCGCCGGCAAGCATGCCGACACCGATCGCGCACGCTACATCCTGCTCGCCTCGACGCTGAAGCGCATGCCGATCGGCATCCGTCCGTTCGGCGTACCGCGCGCCGGACTGAAGACTTTGGTGGTAGACGCGCCGCCGCGCTGGCTCGCCGCCGCGACGCCGCTGATCGTCGCCGGCTCGCCCGCCGCCTGGCTCGACCGCGCGGGCTATCACCGGATCGATACACCGAGCTTCGACCTGTCGATCGACTCGGGCTTCATTCTCGACGGCGAAGTCTATCCCGGCGGCGACCTGACCGTCCGCGAAGCGCGCGCGCTCAGTTTCGTCGTCCCGTGATCACGCTCGGCGACGTCGTCCGCCGCCAGTTGCACGTCCCCACCATCCCCGCGGTCCGCGACGTCTCTGCGATACTCGCCGAGAGCGCGGTCGGGACTGTGGCGGTGCTGTTCTACGGCTCGAACCTGCGCACCGGCGCGACCGAAGGCGTGCTCGATTTCTACGTGCTGACCGCAGGCCCGCCCGAGCGCGGCATGTGGCCGACCGTCAGCTATCGGGAATTCGACCTGCACGGCGAGACGTTGCGCGCCAAGATCGCGACCATGCGCCTCGCGACCTTTGCCAAGGCGGCGGCGGCGCGGACGCTAGACACGACGATCTGGACGCGGTTCGTGCAACCCTCCGCGCTCGTCTGGGTCCGCGATCCGGATACCGCGGGGCAGGTGGCCGAGGCCATTGCCGACGCGGCCAAGTCCGCCGCGCGCTTTGCCGCCGCGCTCGGCCCCGAGACGGGCACCGCCGACGAGTATTGGCGCGCGCTGTTCCGCCAGACCTACGCCGCCGAACTCCGCGTCGAACGCAAGGGCCGCGAGGGGCAGATCCTCGGCTTCGACCCAGGCCGATATAGCGAACTCCTCCCGCTCGCCTGGACCGCCGACGGCATCGCCTTCCGCGACGAGGCCGGCATGTTGAAGCCCGACCTGCCGCCGGCACGACGTCGCGCCCTGCTCCAGGCCTGGGCCCACCGCCGCCGCGCCGGCAAACCGATCAACGTCGCCCGCCTGGTACGCGCCGCCTTCACCTTCGAGGGCGCCGCCCGCTACGGCATCTGGAAGGTCGAGCGCCATACCGGTGTCGCCGTGCCGCTGACCCCGTGGCGCGAGAAACATCCGATCCTCGCTGCACCCGGCGTGTTCTGGCGGGTCTGGCGCGCGCGGGCGCAGACCGGAGCCAAGACGGTATGAGCGCCTCTGCTGACCAAGGTTTCAGCGCGTTGATCCTTGCCGGATCGCGCGGCGGCGTCGACCCCGTCGCTGCCTATGCCGGCGTCTCGCACAAGGCGCTGATCGAACTCGACTGCCAGACCCTGCTAGCCCGCGTCGCGCAGGCGCTGCGCGAGGCCGGCGCGACGCGGATCGCAGTCTCGGTTTCCGACGATGCCGTCCGCGACGCCGCCACCGCGCTAGGCCTCACCGTCCTGACCGCCGCATCCGGCCCCAGCCGCAGCGTCCGCGACGGCATCGAGGCACTCGGCACGCCGCTGCTGGTCACCACCGCGGATCACGCGCTGCTCCGACCCGAATGGATCACGCGCTTCCTCGCCGACGCACCCGCGCACGCCGACGTCGCCGCGCTGCTCGCCCGCCAGGACGTGATCGAGGCCGCCGCACCAGGCACGCGCCGCACCTATCTCCGCTTCGCCGATGGCGCGTGGTCGGGCTGCAACCTGTTCCACTTCGCCACCCCCCGATCGGTCGCCGCACTCGATCTGTGGGCGCAGGTCGAGGCGGATCGCAAGCGGCCCTGGCGGATCGTCCGCCGGCTCGGGATCGGCACGCTGGTCCGGTACATGTCCGGTCGCCTGACGCTGGTCGCCGCGCTCGCGCATCTGGGACGTCTCGCCGGCCT
>JAJNQF010000461.1 GCA_021154945.1 Sphingomonas sp. | reverse complement strand
TGTCGGCGTCGCTCTGGGATGTCGGCGACGGCGTCGCGGCGCTCGAGTTCCACACCAAGATGAACGCGCTCGACGACCAGGTCGTGTCGCTCATCAACGAGGCGATCCCGGTCGTCCGCGAGCGCTTCAAGGCGCTGGTGGTGTATAACGAGGCGTCGAACTTCTCGGCGGGTGCGAACCTCGGTGCGGCGATGTTCGCGGTCGGGGCGGGCCTTTGGGACATGGTCGAGGCCAGCGTCTCGGGCGGTCAGCAGGCGTACAAGGCGCTCAAATACGCGCCCTTCCCGGTCGTCAGTGCACCCGCCGGGCTCGCGCTTGGCGGCGGGTGCGAGATCCTGCTCCACTCGGACGCGGTGCAGGCGCATGCCGAGACCTATGCGGGGCTCGTCGAGTGCGGCGTCGGCCTCGTCCCCGGCTGGGGCGGCAATGGCGAGATGCTCGATCGCTGGACCAAGTCGGGCATGGTGCCGAAGGGCCCTATGCCGGTGTTGACCAAGGTGTTCCAGAGCATCTCGACCGCGGTCGTCGCCAAGTCGGCGGCGGAGGCGAAGGAGATGATGATCCTGCGCAAGGACGACGGCATCACCATGAACCGCGACCGGTTGCTGGCAGACGCGAAGGCCAAGGCGTTGTCGCTGGTCGAGGGCTATGCCGCGCCCGAGAAGCCGACCTTCCGTCTGGCGGGCGAGAGCGGCCGGACGGGGCTGAACATGGCCGTCGCCGACTTCCACAAGAAGGGCGTCGCGACCGAGTACGACCTCGTCGTCGCGGATCGTCTCGCGGAAGTGCTGACGGGGGGCGAGGCCGATCTGATCGATACCGTGACCGAGGACCAGTTGCTCGACCTGGAACGCGCGGCGTTTATGGCGAGCGTCAAGGATCCGCGCACGCAGGCCCGCGTCGTCCACATGCTGCAGACCGGCAAGCCGCTCCGCAATTGATGCTGTTCCCCCGCGAAAGCGGGGGGCCAGGATCAAGCAGCGCCGCGTTCGTTACCCTGGGCCCCCGCCTGCGCGGGGAACGACACATCCATGAACACTTTTTTACTCGCTGGAATCAGTAAGAAGACTTGACTTGTCTTCGTACAATTCTAATCGCAAACAATGATTGCCGTATACGGCAACAAGGTCTCGATAACGTCGACGGCCTGACGAGATTTTAACGACCGTACACATACGGCGTGCCCACATCCAAGGAGAGGATAGAAGATGTCCCTGTTGCTAATCACTGCCCTGCTCGCCGGTGCGCCTGCTACCGCGGACACCGTCATCGGCCGCTGGAAGACCGAGACGCATAACGCCATCGTCGAGATCGCCCGCTGCGGCCCATCGATCTGCGGCAAGATCCTCACCTCCGACGCGCTGCGCGCCAATCCTTCGATGAAGGACGCCAACAATTCCAACACCGCGCTGCGCAACCGGCTGATCCAGGGCATGCAGATGCTGAGCGGGTTCAAGCCCGACAAGGACGGCGTCTGGAGCAGTGGTCAGGTCTACAACGCCGAGGACGGCAAGACCTATAGCGGCAAGATCACGCCCGTCGGCGCGAACCAGTTGAAGCTGCGCGGCTGCGTGTTTTTCCCGCTCTGCAAGACGCAGACCTGGACGCGCGTGCGCTGAGGCGCCGCGCTTCGTCTTCGATACTCCCGCCTAAATCAGTATAGCTTTCAGGATCTTGTCCATGACTCTGCGTACCAAAGCCCCGCTTCTCGCGGTTTCCGCACTCGTGTCCGCCTTCGGGTTCGCCAGCACCGCCTATGCCGACGCCTTCTATCTCCAGGCGCAGTCCGCACGCGGCGCGGGCCGTGCGTTCTCGGGCGAGGCCGCCGACACCGGTGCCGCATCCCTGTGGTGGAACCCGGCCGCGATCGCCGGCATCCGCGACGGCAGCGCGACGCTGAGCGCGACCGCGATCCTGCCCAAGGGCGACGTGGTCGACACAGGCACGCAGATCTGCCGCCCGGGTCAGGCCTGCACCGGCATCAGCGGCCAGTCGAACTCGCGCGATCCGGTCAACAAGGGCATCGTGCCGTCGGGTGCGGTCGCCTATCCGCTGACCGACCGGATCGCCGTCGGTCTCGCGGTGACGTCGCCGTTCAGCTTCACGACCAATTACGACTCGGACAGCTGGGCACGCTACAGCGCCGACAAGACGCGGCTGCGGACGATCGATATCCAGCCGTCGATCGGCGTCGTGGTGACCGACTGGCTACGCGTGGGTGGTGCGCTGAACGTCGAATATACCGACGCCAGCTTGAGCAACGCGCTGCCCAACCTGTCCGCGGCGCTGCCCGATGGACAGCAGGAACTGAAGGGCGACGGCTGGGACTTCGGCTGGACCGCGGGCGTACAGCTCCACAACGACTTCGCGACGGTCGGCATCAGCTACAAGTCGAGCATCCGGCATAACCTGAAGGGCGACCTCACCGTCAGCGGTCTCGTCGGTCCGCTCGCGTCGTCGAACATGACCGTGTCCGGTGCGAAGGCCGCGTTCAACACGCCGGGCCAGGTGATCGTCGCAGGGCGGTTCCGCGGGACCGACAAGCTGACGCTGAACGCGCAGGTGGTCGCCTACAACTGGAGCAAGTTCGACACGATCGATCTCGGCGCACCGCTGAACACCGCGATCCCCGAGAACTACATGGACAGCTGGAGCCTGGCGGGCGGCCTCGACTATGACGTCACGCCGAAGCTGACCGTACGGGCAGGCCTGCAGCGGACCAAGTCGCCGACGCAGGACGGCGAGCGCGACGCGCGCGTGCCCGACGCCGATCGCTGGACTTATGCCGCCGGTGGCTCGTACCAGCTGTCGCCGCACATCGCGCTCGACGCCGCCGCGCAATATGTCGACTTCGAAAATACGACGATCGACCGCGTCACGGCAGCGTATGTCGGCACGGCCGCGCAGACGAACATCCTGACCTCGGGCGCTCTGCGTAATGCGTCGGCGGTGGTGCTGTCGCTCGGCGGGCGGGTGAGCTTCTAAGGCGCCTTCACGATCCTCCCCCGCCAGGGGGAGGTG
>JAJNQF010000443.1 GCA_021154945.1 Sphingomonas sp. | reverse complement strand
AGCAGCGAAGCGATGAAGAACGCCACGCCCGCGAAGATCGTGATCCATCGATGGCGCAGGGTCCAGTTCAACAGTCGGATGTAGTAGCGTACCCAAGCCGGCTCGTGGTGCTCCCTGCCGGTTGCCTTGAGCAGGAATGCCGCCATCAAGGGCGTGAGAAGGCGCGCGACGACCAGGGAAAAGAACACCGAACTGCAGACCGCGATCGAGAAGGCCTTGAAAAACTGGCCCGGAATGCCCGGCATCAGTCCGACGGGCGCGAAAACCACGATGATGGCGAATGTCGTCGCAACGACAGCCAGGCCAATTTCATCGGCCGCATCCATCGCAGCATCGTAGACGCTCTTTCCGGACTGCCGGATATGTCGGACTATGTTCTCGATTTCCACGATGGCGTCGTCTACGAGGACGCCGACGACCAGAGCGATCGCGAGCAAGGTCACATTGTTCAGAGACTGGTTCAGCGCATACATCACCGCAAATGTCGGGATCAGCGACAGCGGGAGCGCCGCGCTGGAAATCAATGTCGCGCGGACATCCCGCAGGAACACCCAGACGACCAGCACGGCCAGCAGCGCACCCAACGCGAGCGCCTCGATCGCCGCGTCATATCCCTCAACGACGGCGTCGGTCGACGAGGTTACTTCGAACACGTGCGCACCAGGCCTGGCCGCGGCAAATTCCGCGATCCGCTTCCGGACATCGCGAGTTACGGCGAACTCGCCGGTACCGACCGCCCGATAGACACTGAAACCCACGACCTCTCGGTCGTTCAGCCGTGCCCTTTGACGCGGCTCTGCCCAGGACCGCTCGACGGCTCCCAGTTCGGAAAGCTTGACGCTCCGCCCGTCACTGAAGGCGATGCGCATGTCCTTCAGGCGCGCGACGTCCGCGACACTCCCGACAGTGCGGATCGCCTGCTCGGCTCCGCCCAACGTCATCCGGCCACCCGGCTGGGTGATGTTCTGGTTCCTGATCAGATCCGAGACCTCGACGGCAGTGAGGCCGAGCGCCATCAGACGGTCAGGGTCGAGCTTGATCGTAATCTCGGCATCGACGCCGCCGGATCTCGAAATCCTCGATACCCCTGGCACCGCAAGCACCGCCTTGGCGATGTCGTTGTCGATGAACCAGCTCAGATCGTCAGGGGCCATCGACGGCGCGTCGACGACGAATGTGAGGATGGCTTGCCCGGTCGCCTCGACTCGCCGAATCATCGGATCGAGGGCGCCCTGAGGCAGTTTTGAACGTATCGATACGACAGCATCCCGAACGTCATTCGTTGCCCGATCAATGTCTGTCCCGAGCGCGAATTCGACCATGGTCATGGAGAGCCCCTCGGTCACGATCGAACGCGTGCGATGGACGGTCCCCAGTCCGGCGACGCTGTCCTCGATGAAGCGCGTAATCTGCGTTTCGATCTCGGTCGGGGCAGCTCCTGCCCAGGCGACCCTGACGGTCACCGTCGGGATGTCCATATCGGGCATGTTGTTGAGCCGAAGCTTCGAGAACGCCATCAAGCCAGACAGCGTCAGCAACAGGAACAGGATCGTTGTTGCAACCGGGTTGCGGATCGCCCAACTGGAAATATTGTTCATCGCACGGCACCGCTTCTCACGGACGCGGTTTTGACATTCACTACGTCGCCGTCGCTCAGCAGGCCGGCGCCCTGGGTCACGATGCGATCGCCCGCATCCAGACCCCGTACGACTTCGACGTTGTCGGCTACCCCCGAGCCGATCCTCACTTCGGTAAGCGACACCAGATTGTCGCGTCCGACCTTGAACACATGCGCCCTCGCGTCGCGCCAGACCAACGACTTGAGCGGAACGGTCAGCGCGAGCCTGCTTTCGACCGCAATCTCCACGCGTGCGAACATACCCGGCCTCAAGCGAGTGTCGCCAGGCAGCGCGATGCGGACCGTGCCCAGACGGGTTTTGGCGTCGACGATCGGTGAAACGATTCGGACGATTCCTTGCTCGGGCTTGCCGGCGGGATCGAAAATTGTCGCGGGTTGCCCGGCGCCAGCGGAAAACAGATCCGACTCGAGCACGCGGGTATCCACCTCGACGCGGTTATCCTGAATGAGACGGAACATCTCGACTCCGGCCTGGACGACCTGGCCTATCGCGACGGATCGGGACGCGATCGTACCCGCGGCCGGAGCCACGATGACGGTCTGCCGATGTCGCGCCTCGGCTTCGTCGAGTTGCGCCTGCGCAACCCCCAACCTGGCCGCCGTCGTCTTGACCAGCGTCTCGCGCTGCTCGATGGTTTGGGCGCTGATCACCCCGGAAGAGACGGAGTGCGCCCGCGCAGAGTCCGACCTGGCAATGCCAAGGCTCGCCTGAAGTTCATCAACCGCAGCCCTCTGCTTCAATATTCCCGCTATCGTAAGATCGTGACTGAGACGCGCCAGGACCTGGCCTTTCACGACCGCGTCGCCCTCGTCGACGGCGATCTCGATTACGGCCAAACCGCCGACTGTCGCGCAGCCAACGCTCGACCGAAGGCGCGCTCCAATGCAACAGCGCGCTGTGGCCGGCGACGATCGCCGCCCGCACCAACGCGCGCACGCGAATTCCCGGACACGCATTCAGCGAGGCCGACCGGCTTCTTGCTCGGGCGGCTGAAGCGGGACGTTCGGAGCGCATCAAGGCGACGCTGACGTGCTGGCGTAACTGGAACCGGGCCGAGGCGACGCCCCACGACGGCGCGCTACGCGCGGACCATCCGGCCGTGACGCGGGCGCTGACACGCCTGCACTCGGCGACGTCGTTGAAGCTTATGGTTCGCGATCCGCTCGGCTTCCTGTGGCGGTACGCGCTCGGAATGAGGTCGATTCCGCTCGAACAGCTGCCACTCGCACTGGACGCACTCGCCTTCGGCGAACTGGTTCACGAACTGCTGGGGCGCGCCATCGACGCGCTGGAACCCGATCCCGGCTTCGTCCGGGCATCGCGCGATGAGATCGAGGCCGCGTTGGAAGGCGCCGTCGGCCAAGTCGCCGAGGAATGGCCGCTGGAGCGCGCGGTGCCGCCCGCGCTACTTTGGAAACATTCGCTGGACGAAGCCGCACGACGGGGATTGAGGGGCCTCACGATCGACGAGACATTCGAGCCGGACACGACGAGCTGGAGCGAGGTGGGGTTCGGCCTTCCGGCCGCTCCACAGGGCGCGCGTTCACCGTGGCCGCTGGAGGGCGAGATCGTCATCGGCACCGAGAAACTAAGATTGGGCGGGCGGATCGACCGCGTCGATTTCGCCGGCGGCGGCCGTGCGGTGCGGATTTCCGACTACAAGACCGGAGCGACGCCGCGGCGTCCCGAACGAATCGTCGTGAACCAGGGAAGGGAATTGCAACGCGTGCTCTATGCCGCGGCTGTCGGCCAGCTCCTGCCCGACGCCAATCGGGTGGTTTCGCGCCTCGTCTACCTCGACGGCTTGTCGCCGCCGTTCGCGCTAAGCCAGCAGACGCTGACCGCCGCCGCTGCCGACGTCGCCTGTTTCCTGGACAAGGCCTG
>JAJNQF010000440.1 GCA_021154945.1 Sphingomonas sp. | reverse complement strand
CGGGATTTCCGCGGATCCCACAATGAGCGCACGCACCAGATTGGCTGAGGCCTGCGGGAAGCGCGTCAGAATCTGAGCGGCGCTGAAGGCGACCCGCGGCGCGGCGTAGGAGGTGCCCGAGCCCGCGGTGAAGAGGCGGTCGAGATAGCTGTGATACAGCGTCAGAACGCCGGCACTGCCAACATCCTCTCCGCCCCGCAGCCGCGCGACGACGGCATCGAAGATCAACGTGCCGCCAATCTCGACAACGTCCGGTTTCGTTGCGCCGCCCGGTCCTGGCCCGATTCGAGAGAACGGTGCCGGCTCATGCAGGCGCGTGATGGCGCGGACACGGACGTCGTCGGCGCGATCCGGATCGAGACCCTCGCCGTGCGCGAGCGCGCCGACGGTGATGACGTTCAAGGCGCCGGCCGGCTCGAACAACCGGTTGGCATCCTCCAGCAGATAGCGCGGATATTCGGTCACCGCCTGTTCAAGACGATTGCCGCCGCGCGGACTGCGATTGCCAGAGGAGACGACGATGACGACGTCGAGCTCCCGCGCCAATTCGTCGAGGGTGGCAGCCCATGTCCCGACCTTGCCGCCATCGAAGACGCGACGGCGGTCGGCCAGCGCGATCACGAAGACCCGACAGCCAAAGCGCTGGTTCAGGGTCGCGACCGCCTCGCGCATCTGCGAGGGCACGAGACGCCGATCGTCAAACCCTCCTTCATCGTTCACCACCTTCGCCGCACAGAGGCGCGCGCCGCGTTGCAACGCGCCGGCGTCGAGCTGCGCCCGCAGATCGCCGAACACGGCGACGCCGGCCACGCGGGTGCCGTGGCCCCAGACGTCTGCGGTGCCGAGCTCGGCGGGAACGCCGATCGAACCCACAAGAATATCCGCCAGGAAGGGGTGATCGTTGACTCCGCTATCGATGATGCCAATCAGTGGGGCATCATCGGCGACGGCGTTCAGTGGCGGCGCCTCCGCTAGCACCATGTCGAGCGCCTCGGCTGTCGTCACGTCCGGCGCCGGCGGCAGATCGATCGCCGCAATCTCTTCGATCGTCAGCAGCGTGCGAAGCAGTTCGCCCGTCAGGCGCGTGCGGAACATGCTGATCGAGGGGCCGACATAGCGATCGAAGACATCGCCACCTCGTGCCTCGACGTAGCGGATGACGTCCTCGATCTTGCGTTCGCGCAGGCGACGTTCGCCCAGGTCCCAAAGTTCGATGTCGACCAGATAGGATGTCTGCGCGACGAAATCATCGACATCAGCGAACCCTTCTTCCCGCAAACGTGGACCGATCCGATCGCGCGGCTCGACCGATCCGATGCTTTCGATCCCAGAGACGAAGTTGATGTAAGGCGCATGCTTCTGCCCGGGGGGCGGGCCGCCCTGATAGGCGTCAAGCCGCGCGCGAAAATCCCGCATGTCTTCGTTCGATGCGAATAGCACGAGCGTGCGGTCCGCGTCGCTCGACAGCACCGTGAGCCCGAGCCGCTCCCACTCCTCCTCAAGCAGGGCGCCGGTCATCTGCACGCGCAGGATCAGGGTGGGGTCGACGAATTCGGGCTTGCGCCGCCGCCTTTGCTCCTGCGTCGCGGCGGTGAGTTCGTCGCGCAGCTTGGTGGTGTGCTGGTCGCGATCGCGCGGCGGCGGCGGACCGCCGCCGCCGTGCTTGCGGCGCTCGAATTGCTCGGGAAGCCGGACGAGTTCGAGGTGATCGTATCGGGCCACGGCGCGCCTAGCTCGGCGACGCGAGGCGAGACTGTCCTGCCCGGCGGCGCGCCTCGTCCTCCAAGGCGCGATTGAAGTCGCGGGCCTGCACCTGCTTACGGCGATCGATGATCATCGTCTTGACCGCCTGGGTGCAGACGCGCTCGATCTCGGCGTAGGAATAGCCCTCCAGCGCGGCCGCATGCTGCAGCGGATCGAACGCGGTCGCGATGTTCTTGAACTTGAGCCGCAGGAAGCGGGCGATCATCGCGCGATCCGGCTTGTCGAACCAGACGACCTCGTCGAAGCGCCGCCAAACCGCCGGATCGAGGGATTGATCAAGGTTGGTCGCGGCGATCAGAAAGCCCTTCGGCTGAATATGATCGATGAACAACAGCAGGCTGTTGACGACACGGCGCAGCTCATTGTGCTCGCTCGAGTCATCGCGCGAGCGCGCCAGCGCGTCGAACTCGTCAAAGAACAGCACGCAGGGCTGTTTCCGGGCGAACTCGAAAATCTTGCGGACATTGCCAGCCGTCTCGCCCAGGTAGGACGAGATCAGCCTATCGAGCTTGACGAGGAACAGCGGCAGACCGAGCTCGGCTGCAAAAATCTCCGCGCACAGCGTCTTGCCGCATCCCGGCGGGCCGCAGAACAGAAGCTTGGATCGGACCTTGAGGCCGTGACGCCGGATCTCGTCGGCGCGGCGAAACTCTTTGACGAGGCCGAGCAGCACCCGCACGTTCGTCGCCCCGAGCACGATATCATCGTGCGTGTGCTGCGGTTCAATCCGCTCGATGAAGTCGGCGGCTGCTTCGGGGAACGGAAGCAGGGGCGCAAGCGCCTTCGGACCGCTCGGCCGGCTTGGGCCGGCCTCAAGGGTCTTGCGCAGGCTGCGCGCCA
>JAJNQF010000395.1 GCA_021154945.1 Sphingomonas sp. | reverse complement strand
TGTGGTCGGCGCGCATATCGAGGGCCCGTGGATCAATCCGTCGCGCAAAGGGATCCACGATCCGGCCAAGTTCCGGCTGCTCGACGATGCGATGATCGAACTGCTGATCCGTCCGCGCAAGGGTCGCGTGATGGTGACGCTGGCCCCCGAGCTGACCGACGCGGCGTCGATCGCGCGGCTGGTCGCAGGCGGCGTGATCGTCAGCGCGGGCCATACCGACGCCGACTACGAGACGATCGTCGACGCGGTCGGCGCGGGCCTCAGCGGGATCACGCATCTGTTCAACGCGATGTCGCCGCTGCTCCACCGCGCGCCGGGCGTAGTCGGCGCCGCGCTCGACGATCGCCAAGTCTATTGCGGACTGATCGCCGATGGATTGCACGTCCACGACGCCGCGCTGCGTCTCGCGCTCAACGCACGACCAAATGACCGGCTGATGCTGGTCAGCGACGCGATGCCGTCGGTCGGCGCGGTCGACAAGGATTTCCGCCTGCAAGGGCGCCTGATCCATGTCGAGGACGGCAAATGCTTCGGCGAGGATGGGACGCTGGCCGGCTCCGATCTCGACATGGCCGGCGCGGTCCGCAATTTCGTCGTGCGGACTCATACCGATGTCGCAACCGCGGTGGCGATGGCGGCGACCAACCCCGCTGCCTTCCTCGGCCTCGGCCATGAGCGCGGTGCGCTCGCCCCCGGCTTGCGCGCCGACTGGGTCGCCCTCACCGCCGACCTGATGCCCGCGGGCACTTGGATCGGCGGCCAACTGGTCGCAGGCAGGACGTAAAGCCATGAAGCCTATCATCCTGACGTCGCCCCTCCAGGGCTGGGCATCGCCTCTCGAGGCGGTCCCCGACCCGGTCTTCGCCGAACGGATGATGGGCGACGGGATCGCCGTCGATCCGACCGGCGACTGCCTGCACGCGCCGTGCGATGCGGTCGTGCTGAGCGTCCACGCAAGCGGCCATGCGATCACGCTGCGTACCCCTGAGGGCGCCGAGATCCTGATGCATATCGGCCTCGACACGGTGGCGCTCGGCGGGCGCGGGTTCACCCCGTGCGTGGTCGAGGGCGCGACGGTGCAACGGCTCGATCCGTTGATCCGCTTCGATCTCGACCTGCTGGTCTGCGAGGCGCGGGCGGTGATTACGCCGGTGATCGTCACCAACCCCGAGCGCTTCACGATCGTCCGCCGCGAGACCGACCGACTGGTCGGCGTCGGCGAGGCGATGATGACGCTGGAGCCGCGCGATTCAGCCGATGTGGCCGTGGTCGAGGGCGACACCGTCCGTCGTACGATCGTCGTGCCGCTGGTCCACGGCATCCACGCCCGCCCCGCCGCTCGTATCGGCGAGACAGCGCGGAAGTTCGTCTCCGACGTGGCGATCCACAAGGATGAGCGCGACGGCAATGTCCGCAGTCCCGTCGCGCTGATGGCGCTGGGCGTTAAGCTCGGCGACGAGATCACGATCGCGGCCACTGGCCCAGACGCGGCGGACGCGCTCGCGGCGATCGGCGACCTGATCCTCGGCGGCATGGGCGAGAAAGCGGAAGCGGGCGGAAACGTATCCGCCGCATCCGCCTCCACTCCCGTGTTCCCCCGCGAAAGCGGGGGCCCAGGAGCCACGAATGACAGCGCTGCTTGCTCCTGGGCCCCCGCTTTCGCGGGGGAACAGGGAGTTGCGGGCGCGAAGGTTTTGACTCTACCCGCCGACGGCCGCCTCCCCGGCGTCACCGCATCTCCCGGAATCGCGATCGGCCAGGCCGGGCTCTTCCGCCTCGCCGAGATCGCCGTGACGCGCGAAGGAGCGGACGCGACCACCGAACGCGCCGCACTCGATGCGGCGCTCGCCACCGTCACCACGCGCCTCGCCACCAAATCGGCGACCGCGACCGGCGCCGAGCGCGCGATCCTCACCGCGCATACTTCCCTGCTCGATGACCCGACCCTGACCGCCGCCGCATATGCCGCGATCGCGCAAGGCGACAGCGCCGCCTACGCCTGGCGCACCGCGATCCGCGCCCAAGCCGACGCGCTCCACGCAACCGGCGACGCCCGCCTCGCCGAACGCGCCGACGACATGCTCGATCTCGAACGCCAGGTGCTCCGCGCGCTCGCCGGCGAAGACCTCGACGAGCGGCTGAGCTTCCCGCCCGGCACGATCCTGCTAGCGGACGACCTGCTACCCTCGCACCTGCTCGGCCTCGACACCGCGTCGATCGTCGGCTTCTGCGTCGAGCGCGGCGGGCCGACCTCGCACGTGGCGATCCTCGCCGCGACGATGGGGTTGCCAGCCCTCGTCGCAATCGGCCCGGCGCTTGCCGAGATCGCCGCCGGCACGCCGCTGATCCTCGACGCCGGCGCAGGCCTGCTTCACGTCGCCCCCGATGCCGAGACGCTGGCGACCGCGCAAACCGCATACGACGTCCAGACCGAACGCCGCCGCGCCGCGCTCGCCAACGCCGCGCGCGAATGCCGCACACAGGACGGCGTGCGGATCGAAGCGTTCGCCAATCTCGGCTCGGTCGACGATGCCGAGGCCGCGGTCCGTAACGGCGCCGAAGGCTGCGGCCTGCTCCGCACCGAATTCCTGTTCCTCGAACGCGACAGCGCGCCCAGCGTCGAGGAACAGACCGCCGACTACCAGCGCATCGCCGACACGCTCGACGGTCGCCCGCTGATCGTCCGCCTGCTCGACATCGGCGGCGACAAGCCCGCCCCCTACCTCCCGATCGCAGCGGAAGAGAACCCGGCGCTCGGCCTGCGCGGCATCCGGGTCGGCCTAGCCCACCCCGAGATGCTCGACGCACAGCTGCGCGCGATCCTCGCGGTCCGCCCCGCCGGCCAGTGCCGCATCATGGTCCCGATGATCGCAAGCCTCGCCGAACTCCGCGCAGTTCGCAAAGCACTCGACGCCGCAGCCGCCGCGATCGGGCATACGGAGCACGTCGCGCTCGGCATCATGATCGAGACGCCCGCCGCCGCGATCACAGCCGACCTGCTGGCGAGCGAAGCCGACTTCCTCTCGATCGGCACCAACGACCTCACGCAATACGCGCTCGCGATGGACCGCGGCAATCCGGCGGTCGCGAGCGATCTCGACGGTCTCCACCCCGCTGTCCTCCGCCTGATCGCGCGGACCTGCGAAGGCGGTGCGGTCCACGGCAAATGGACCGGCGTGTGCGGCAGTCTCGCCTCCGATCCGCTCGCCGTACCGATCCTGATCGGCCTCGGCGTCACCGAATTGTCGTCCGCGCCCGCACTCGTCCCCGAGATCAAGGCGCTGGTCGCGACCCTCACGATCGACGCCTGCCGCGCGCATGCCGCCGCGGCGATGAACTGCATCTCAGCCGCGGACGTGCGAACGCTCGCTCGGGAGTTCCGCCCATGAAGTCGCTGCTCGAAGCCCTCCAGCCACTCGGCCGCGCGCTCATGCTGCCGATCGCGGTGCTCCCCGTCGCCGGCCTGCTGCTGCGCCTGGGCCAGCCCGACCTGCTCGACATCGCGGTGCTCAGCGCCGCCGGCGACGCGATCTTCTCGCACCTCGGCTTGCTCTTCGCGATCGGCGTCGCCACCGGTTTCGCCCGTGACGGCAACGGCGCCGCCTGTCTCGCAGGCGTGGTCTGCTACCTCGTCACCACCCAAGGCGCGCAAGCCCTGATGACCGTCCCCGCCGACGCGCTGAAAGGGCTGACCGGCGACACGATCGCGCTCGCCACCGCGGCTTGGAAAGCCAAGGCGATCGCCCGCCTCGACGTACCGATCGGCATCCTCTCCGGGCTGATCGGCGGCAGTTTCTACAACCGCTTCTCGGCGATCGCGCTCCCCGAATATCTCGCCTTCTTCGGTGGACGCCGGTTCGTCCCGATCGTCAGCGGCGTCGCGGGCCTCGTGCTCGGCATCGTCGTCGGCCTCGGCTTCGGCGCGCTCAGCACCGGCATCGACGGCCTCAGCTACGGGATCAGCGGCGCGGGCGGGTTCGGCCTGTTTATGTTCGGCCTGCTCAACCGCCTGCTGCTCGTCACCGGGCTACACCATCTGCTCAACAACATCGTCTGGTTCGTCGCCGGCGATTACCAGGGTACCACAGGCGACCTGCGGCGCTTCTTCGCAGGCGATCCGACCGCGGGCGCGTTCATGGCCGGGTTCTTCCCGGTGATGATGTTCGGCCTGCCCGCCGCGTGTCTGGCGATGTACCACGCCGCGCTGCCCGAACGCCGGAAAGCGGTCGGCGGCATGCTGCTCAGCCTCGCACTCACCTCGATGCTGACCGGCGTGACCGAGCCGATCGAGTTCAGCTTCATGTTCCTCGCGCCGGTGCTCTACGCGATCCACGCGGTCCTGACCGGCGTGTCGATGGCGTTGATGGATGCGCTCGGCGTGAAGCTCGGCTTCGGCTTCTCCGCCGGGCTGTTCGATTACGTGCTGAACTACGGCAAGGCGACCAAGCCGCTGCTGCTGTTCCCGATCGGCCTCGCCTACGCCGCGATCTACTACGTCCTGTTCCGCACCGTCATCAAACGCCTCGACCTCCCGACGCCGGGCCGCGAGCGCGACGCTCCCGTGGCAGCGGCAACGGTCGCCAAGAGCGAACGCGGTGCAGCGTTTGCCGAAGCGCTGGGCGGCGCCGCCAACCTCACCAGCGTTGGCGCATGCACGACCCGGCTCCGGCTGATCGTCGTGAACCAGAAACACGTCGACGAGGCCCGACTCAAGGCGCTCGGCGCACGCGGCCTGATCCGCCCGTCCGCCAACGCGCTCCAGATCGTCCTCGGTCCGATCGCCGACTCGGTCGCGGTCGAGATTCGCGACGCGATCGCAGCGCCGAGCGGGGCGACAACCGCGCCCCCCCCTCCCGCAGAGCTGGCACCGGTCGCAACCAACGACATCCGGCTCACCCCCGCCACCGTCGCCGCACTCGGCGGCGCGGACAATCTGGAGGCGGCAAGCCAGCACGGCACCCGGCTTCGGATTCGCCTGAAGGATGTCGACCGCGCCTCGACACCCGCGCTGGAAGCACTGGGCATCCACGCGATCGCCCGCCCGGCGCCAGGCCTGCTCCACCTGCTGCTGGCCGGGGACGCCGACGCGGCGATCATCGCGGTCTGACCGCACACTCTGTCGGCATCCCCGATCCGCGGGATGCCGACAGAATCTACCGCCCGGCGCTCAGGCGGCGAGTGCGTCCAGCAGCGCCCGCGCGGCCGCGGCGGACGAGCCGGGATTCTGCCCGGTGATGAGCAGCCCGTCCTGCACCACGTACGAGCCCCAATCGGGGCCCCGCGAATAGACGCCACCTTTGGCCGTCAGTTCGTCCTCGACGAGGAACGGCACCACGTCGGTCAAGCCGACCGCGTCTTCTTCCGAATTGGCGAACCCCGTCACTTTCTTGCCCTCGACCAGCGGCCGTCCGTCGGCGGTCTTCACGTGACGCAGGACGCCCGGCGCGTGGCAGACGAGCGCTACCGGCTTGCCGGCCGCCAGCGTGGTTTCGATGAGGTCGATCGAAATGGCGTCCTCGGCCAGGTCCCAGAGCGGACCGTGCCCACCGGGATAGAACACGGTGTCGAAGTCGGTCGCCGAGACGTCCGCGAGTTTCACGGTGCTGGCCAACGCCGCCTTGGCCTCGTCATCCGCTTCGAAACGGCGCGTGTCGTCGGTCTGGCTGTCGGGCTCGTTGCTCTTGGGATCGAGCGGCGGCTGCCCGCCCTTGGGCGACGCCAGCGTGATCTCGGCGCCGGCGTCCTTGAAGATGTAATAGGGCGCCGCGAGCTCCTCGAGCCAGAAGCCCGTCTTGCGGCCGGTGTCGCCGAGTGTGTCGTGCGACGTGAGTATCATCAGGATCTTCATGCGATGTCCTTCCATATCTTGGAGCGGCCAAGAACCGGGCAAACCAGGGAAACGGTCGCGAATGGCTCCCAACGTTGCATCGATGGGAACAGCTTCGCCTCGCCGAGTAACGCCGATGGGTGACACTTAGACATCACTAGACCGGTCGTCTAGTAAAAATATTGGGCGCCATGGTTTTGAGATTTACGATATCGGGGCGCCATCACCGAAAGCCGCTACCTACATGCCTAACATCACTAGACGATCGGTCTACGCATCTATAAGGAAAGGTCATGCCGCCAGCAGCACCCGAACCCGATTCTCGGTCGACGATCCTGGCGACGGGCCAGCGGATCATGAGCCGCAAGGGCTTTTCCGCCGTCGGCCTCACCGAGATCCTGAAGGACGCGGGCGTCCCGAAGGGGTCCTTCTACCATTATTTCGCCTCGAAGGACGCGTTCGGCGAGGCCATGCTCTCGGCCTATTTCGAGGACTATCATGGCGACATGGACGTGCTGTTCGCCAAGCCCGGCCTGACCGCGGCGGAGCGGCTGATGCTGTATTTCGCGGCGTGGCGAGAGACCCAGGGAGCGTTCGACTGCCAAGGCCGCTGCCTGGCCGTGAAGCTCGGTGCCGAAGTCGCCGATCTGTCCGAGCCGATGCGCCTAGCCCTGAAGGCCGGGACGACCGGCATCGTCGCGCGCATGGCCGGGGCAATCGAGGCCGGCGTGGCGGACCGCTCGCTCTGCGTTACCGAGCCCCCGGCCGAACTCGCCGCCTCGCTCTATCACCTGTGGCTCGGCGCCAGCGTGATGGTCAAGATCGTCCGCACACAGGCACCATTCGAGACCGCACTCAGGGCGACTCGGCAGTTACTGGGCATGACCCTCCCGCTTCGGTAGGCGCGCGCTGCCTCGGTAAAGGTCGCGCGGTGGGCTTCGGTGGCGATCGACCCGCGCACCGGACCCGCCAGCCGGAACCCCCACCCGGAACCTATGCTCGCGATGCGTCATTCACATGGCCTTCCCGACATTTGCGACCTAGGCCAACCCGATGACCGAAAAAACTGCCGCCCCCTTGATGAAACCCGGCGAATTCGTCGCCTTCGTCGCGGCGTTGATGGCGGTCAACGCGCTCGGCGTCGACCTGATGCTGCCGGCGCTCGCGGATATCGGCCATCAGCTCGGCATCGCCACCGCCAACCACCGGCAATGGATCATCACCGCTTACATGCTCGGGTTCGGCGCCGGCCAGCTCGTCTACGGTCCGTTGGCGGATCGCTATGGGCGCAAGCCGATCCTGCTGCTCACGCTCGCCGGGTTCGTCGCAGCCAGCATCTTCGCCGCCGGATCGCAGACCTTCGCCGCATTGCTCGGCGCGCGGGTTCTCCAGGGGCTGATGTCAGCCTCCACGCGCGTGCTCGCGGTCGCGATCGTTCGCGACCGCTATTCGGGGCGCCAGATGGCCCGCACGCTGTCGGTCGCACAGATGATCTTCTTCCTCGTGCCGATCATGGCCCCCAGCCTCGGGCAGGTCTTGCTGGCGATCGGTCCGTGGCGCTTCATCTTCTATGCCCTGGCCGGATTTGCGGCGCTGGTGCTCGCCTGGTCCGCGAGCCGGCTCGGCGAAACGCTGCCGGTCGATCGCCGGACGCCCTTGTCGCTCGGTGCGCTTCGCCATGCCTATACGCTGACGCTGACGAACAGGTTCTCGGCGGGCTACGCGGTCGCCGCCTCGATGACCTTCGGCGGTATCATCGCCTTCGTATCGTCGGCCCAGCAGATCTTCGTCGACCAGTTTCACGCCGGCGAGCGCTTCACCATCCTGTTCGCGGTCTGCGCCTTTTCGATGGGGTGCGCATCGTTCGCCAACAGCCGGCTGGTCGAGCGCCTGGGGACGCGACTGATCTCGCAAGCCGCGGTACTCGCGCTGATCGGCCTGTCGGTGCTGCATATCGGCGTGATCGCGACGGGGCTGGAATCGCTCTGGACCTACATGCTGTTCCAGGCGCTGAGCATGACGTGCATCGGCCTGTGCGGTTCCAATTTCGGCGCCATGGCGATGGAGCCGGTAGGCCACATTGCCGGGACCGCCTCGTCGATCCAGGGTTTCATCACCAGCGTCGGCGCGGTGATCGTCGGATCGCTGATCGGGCAATCCTACAACGGCACCACCTATCCCCTGGCGATCGGCTATCTGGCGATCGGCCTGGGCGTCCTGGCGGTCGTGTACGCAGTCGAAGGCGGTAAACTCTTCCGCGCACGCCACGCCGGGGGTGAAACGCCCGCGTCCCAGACCTGAGTATCCTTACGCCTCGGCAAGCCCCACGGCACTCTTCCGCCGACCGTAAACGAAATAGAGCGCCAGGCCGGCGGCATTCCAGATCACGAAGCGCACGAGCGTCGACGTCGGCAGGCTCGCGAGCAGATACAGGCAGCCGAGCACCGTCACCGTACCGACCACGTACGCCGCCGGGCAGCGGAACAGGCGGGGCAGTTGCGGCGCGATCCGGCGCAGGACCATCAGGCACACGCCGACCGAGATGAACGCGATCAGCGTGCCCGCATTGGCGAGCTCGGCGATCTCGTCGAGCCGGAAGAACCCCGCAACCGCCGCGATCGAAAGCCCGGTCAGCAGCGTGATCAGCGTCGGCGATCCGGTCCGCTTGCTGACCTTGGCGAGGCGTCGCGGCAACAGGCCGTCGCGCGCCATCACGAAGAAGATCCGGCTCTGTCCGTACATCATCACCAGGATCACCGACGGCAACGCGATCACCGCCGCCAGCGCGATCACCTGCGCCGCGAACGGCTGGCTCAACTGGCGCAGCACCAAGGCGAGCGGTTCGGGCGAATTGGCGAGCTGCGTGAACGGCAGCGCGCCGATCGCGCTGACCGCGACGGCCATGTAGATCACCGTGCAGACCAGCATCGAGCCGACGATGCCGATCGTCAGGTCGCGCTTGGGGTTCTTGGTTTCTTCCGCCGAGGTCGCGACCGCGTCGAAGCCGTAGAACGCGAAGAACACGATCGCCGCCGCCGCCATCACGCCGCGCTTGTGCCCATCGAGTTCGGTCGAGCCGAAACCGTAGGGCATGAACGGGTGCAGGTTATCGGCCTTGAACGCAGGCGCCGCGTAGATGACGAAGACGGTCAGCGCGACCAGCTTGATCAGCACCAGCACGATGTTGAGCGTCGCGCTCTGCCGCGTGCCGAGGATCAGCATCCCCATCACCGCCAATGACACCAGCACCGCGGGCATGTTGACGAGGCCACCGCCATGCGGCCCGACCAGCAGCGCGTGCGGCAGGTGAACCCCCGCCGCCTCGATCCAGCCGACCAGATAGCCCGACCAGCCGACCGCGACGGTCGAGCAGGCCAGCGAATATTCGAGGATCAGGCTCCAGCCGACCACCCAGGCGATACCCTCGCCGAGCGCCGTATAGCTGAAGGTATAGGCGCTGCCCGCCGCCGGGATCAGCGTCGCGAGTTCGGTATAGGCGAGTGCCGCGCACGCGCAGATCACGCCGCAGATCACGAAGGCCAGGATAACGCCCGGCCCCGCGCGCTCGGCCCCGACGCCGACCAGCGTGTAGATCCCGGTGCCGACGATCGCGCCGACACCGAGCGCGATCAGATGCGGCCAGCTCAGCGTCTTGGCGAGGCTGTGTTCCTGGCCATGGGCAGACGATTCGAACGATTTACGCGGTCCAAACATGCCCATCCCCGGTTGTGATCGTTATTCGCGCGCTGATGCGAACTGGAAGCGCAGATCGGTCAGCGTCGATTGAATATGGCTGGTCAGCAGCGTCAGCATGCGATCGTCGTCGCGCGCGAGCCATGCATCGAGCAGCTGGCGATGTTCCAGATGCGCGCGGTCCTCGCGCCCCGCCGGCCGCAGATGCGCGACGACGTAGCGCTCGGCGAGGATCGCCAGCCGCTCGACCATCTGCGTGGTCAGCAGGCGACGGCCCGGCCGGACCAAAGCGGTGTGGAACACGCGGTTGCGGATCGCGACTTCGGCCAGCCGCTCGCTCGCCGCACTGTCGAGTTCCTCGAAGGCGAGGATCGCGGTCGCCCTATCCGCGTCGTTGGCGACGGTCGAGGCATAGGCCGCGGCCTGCGGCTCGATGCTCAGGCGGAGCGCGAAGATGTCGTCCGCTTCGTCCGCCGACATCGGTTGGACCGAATAGCCGCGGTTGGCGTGGCTGGTCAGCAGTCCCTCCTGCTCCAGCCGCGCCAGTGCCTCGCGCAAGGGGATCTTGCTGACCCCGAGTTCGGTCGCGAGCGCATCCTGCCGGATCGCGCTATGCCCGGCGAGCTTGCCCGTGACGATCTGTTCGCGGACGATCTCGAACACCTGCTCGGACAGGGTGCGGACGACGATACTCATAGACGGTTGGCTCCGGGGGCAGAATTGCTGCACCGGCATAGCCTACACTTCATGAGAAATGGCTCATGAAACTTGGAAACCGTTCCAGAAACGATCGTCGCGATCGATCCAGATCGTGTTGAACCCGGTCGCTATCGCCGATCCCTCGATCGACGGGATGATCGCGGGGGTGTCACCGAGCGACGTTTCCGCCTCGACGCGGCCGATGAAGCGGCTGCCGATATAACTCTCGTGGACGAACCTGTCGCCGACCGACAAGCGGCCCTTATCCGCAAGATGCGCCAGCCGTGCCGAGGTCCCCGTACCGCACGGGCTGCGATCGATCGCCTTGTCGCCGTAGAATACCGCATTGCGACCGTCGGCGCCGTCTCCGCGTGGCACGTCCGCCCACAGCACATGACTGACACCACGGATCGTCGGGTCGAGCGGATGGACCGGCTCGAACTGTGCGCGCACTGCCTCGCGAACGCGTCCGCTGAGCGCGATGATCTCCGCCGCGCCGAGGTCGTCGAGCCCGGCATAGCGCCCCTGCGGCTCGACGATCGCGTAGTAATTGCCGCCGTATGCGACGTCGATGCTGAGCGCACCGATCCCCTCGATGTCGACCTCGATCCCGCGCGCCGCGACATACGCCGGCACGTTGGTGATCCGCACCGACGTCACTTTCGCGCCCTCGGCCTCATAGGCAACGTCGATCACGCCCGCGGGCACCTCGATCCGCAACCGGCCCGGCACGGCCGGCTGGATCAGCCCGTGTTCGAGCCCGAACGTCACCATCCCGATCGTGCCGTGCCCGCACATCGGCAGGCACCCGCTCGTCTCGATGAACAGGATGCCGATATCGGTATCGTCGCGCGTCGGCGGGTAGAGGAACCCGCCCGACATCATGTCGTGCCCACGCGGTTCGAAACAGAGCCCGGTGCGGATCCAGTCGAACCGCGTCATGAAGTCCTGCCGCCGCTCCGACATCGACGCGCCCTTCAGCAACGGCGCCCCGCCCGCGACGAGGCGGACCGGATTGCCGGCGGTGTGGCCGTCGATGCAGAAGAAGGTGTGCCGCATCAGTTCGAGAGAGTTGGGCGCGTCGCCGCAGCCTTCTCGACCATCGCGATCACCTCGGCGCGCCGTTCGCCGATCAGCGGATAGCGTGGCGGCAGAACGCGTTCCGAACCACGGCCCATGACCTGCTCGGCGAGCTTGATCGACTGCACCAGGTCATGCTCGGCATCGAGGTGGAGCAACGGCATGAACCAGCGATAGATCTCCATCGCCTTGGCATGATCGCCGCGCGCGAACGCGTTGACCAGCTCGACCGATTCCCGCGGAAACGCATTGGTGAGCCCGGAGACCCAGCCCTGCGCGCCCAGATACAGCCCCTCCAGCGCAACGTCGTCGAGCCCCGCGAACAGCACGTAGCGATCGCCGAACGCGGTCTTCACGTCGGTGAAGCGCCGCGTGTCCGGGGCCGATTCCTTGACCGCGACGATGTTCGCGACATCGACCAGCGCGGCGAGCACGTCGTTGTCGATCAGCGTGCGATACGCTGGCGGGTTGTTATAGAGCATGATCGGCAGGCCGACCTGCTCCGCCACGCCCTTGAAATGCGCGACGAGTTCATGCGGCTTGGGCACATAGACCATCGGCGGCAACAGCATCAGGCCATCCGCACCGGCCTTTTCGGCGGCCTGTGCATAGCGCACCGCGCGCCGCGTATCATATTCCGATACACCGGTGATGACCGGCACGCGGCCGTCGACCGCCTCGACGATCGCGGTCAGTACCTCGACCTTTTCCTCATACTCGAACGAGTTGTTCTCGCCGACCGTGCCGAGCGCGATCACTCCGGTCACGCCGTCGCGGATCCGGTCGTCGACGACCCGTTGCGTATCGGCGAGATCGACCGTCATATCCTCACGGATCTGAGTCGTTACGGCCGGAAATACACCCTTCCACTCGACAGACATTCGGTATCGACCTTCCTGCGTTTCAATATATATACCGTATACGAAAGTGATTGATGCGGTGCAACAGGAGAAATGGGTTGGAAACGGTCAAGCCCACGATCGGGATAGTCGGCGGCGGCGTGGTCGGCCTGTGCTGCGCCGTCGCTCTGCTCGATCGCGGATATGGCGCGAGTGTGTTCGAACGCGACGCCGATTACAACGCCGCATCCTGGGGCAATGCCGGGCACATCGCGGTCGAACAGGTCGAGCCGCTTGCGTCGCCAAGCGCGCTTAAATCCGTACCGGGTCGCCTGTTCAGCGCGGGTGGGGCGCTCGGGCTGCCACCGTCGATGGCGCGACGCTGGCTGCCGTTTGCCGCGCGGCTGGTCGCGGCGTCGACACCGGCGAAGTTCGCGGCGGGAACGGCTGCGCTGACGCCGTTGCTGGCTGGCGCGATGCCGGCGTGGCGCGATCTGGTCGCGGCGATCTGCGCACCGGATCTGTTGCGCGAGAATGGGCATATCCTGGTCTGGGATTCGGCCGCGAGCGCACTGACAGGCCGGCAGCGCTGGTCGCGAACCGCGATCGGAACGGCGCGGATCGTCGATGCCGAGCCCGAACTGCTGCGCCGGCTAGGCTTCCTCGCCGATCCGGTCGGCGGTGCGATCCGCTTTACCGGCAGCGGCCAGATCGCCGATCTTCGCCGGCTCGCGACGACACTCGAAGCCGCGGTCGAGGCGCGCGGCGGTCGAATCGCCCGCGGAGGCGTGCACCTGATCGACGACGGCGGGCGGATCGTCGTAGCCGGGCACGATGTCGATCAGGTGCTGGTGACCGCCGGGGTCCGGTCCCGCGATCTGCTCGAACCGCTCGGCTACCGCGTGCCGATGATCGCCGAGCGCGGTTATCACATCCGCGCCCGCGCCGATGGCTGGCCCGCCGACCTGCCCCCGATCGTGTTCGAGGACTGTTCGATGATCGTCACACGCTATGCCGCTTGCGTCCAGGCGGCGAGTTTCGTCGAACTCGGCGATCCCGACGGCCCGCCCGATCCGCGCAAATGGGAGCGGCTGGAACATCATGTCCGCACGCTCGGCCTGCCGATCGAGGGGCCGTTCACGCGCTGGATGGGATCGCGCCCTACCCTGCCCGACTATCTCCCCGCGATCGGCCGCTCGACGCATCACGCAAATCTCGCTTATGCGTTCGGCCATCAACATCTCGGGCTCACGCTGGCACCGGTGACCGCGACGCTCGTCGCGGCGATGTTGGCAGGAGAAACTCCGGCGGTGGCGCTCACGCCGTTCGACCTCGACCGTTTCGGCAAAAAAGGACCTCACGCATGACCATCGGCGGATCTTCCATAGCCGACGAACTCGCGACCATCGTCCCCTGGGCGGACCCCGCGCCGCGCATCACGTCGACCGAGCGCACCACGCGGCTGGACAAGGCGCGCGCGCTCACCGAGGCGGCGGGTGCCGACGCCCTGCTGATCGGCGCCGGGGCGAGCTTGCGCTATTTCACGGGCATCCCGTGGGGCGCGACCGAGCGGCTCGTCGCGCTGTTGCTTCCGGTAAAGGGCCAGCCGATCCTGATCTGCCCGCACTTCGAACAGGGCTCGCTTGAGGCAGCGGTAGAGATCGACGCCGACCTCCGCCTCTGGGAAGAGGACGAGAGCCCGTACGCGCTGGTCGCCGATGCCGTCAGCGGCAAGCTGCTACTCGATCCGCAGCTTCCGTACGGCATGGCGACCGGGCTTGCCGCCACGGGTCTCGAACTTGGCGATGGCGCTTCGGTGATCGACGCTTGCCGGATGATAAAGAGCCCGGCAGAGATCGCGCTTCTCCGCCAAGCCAAGGCGATGACACTCGAAGTCCAGCGCCGCGCCGCGCGCATCCTCCAGCCCGGCATCGCGGCCAGCGCCGTGATCCGCTTTATCGACGAGGCGCACCGCGCGATCGGCTCCTCCGGCTCGTATTTCTGCGCGGTGCAGTTCGGCCGCGCGACTGCCTTCCCGCACGGCATCCCCGGCGACCAGCTGCTCGAGGAGAACCAACTCGTGCTGATCGACACCGGCTGCCAGGTCGAAGGCTATCATTCCGACATCACGCGGACCTACGCGTTCGGCCAGGTCGGCGACGAGGCCCGCGCGATCTGGGACATCGAGCACGAAGCG
This sequence comes from Sphingomonas sp., assembly GCA_021154945.1. Taxonomy (GTDB): domain Bacteria; phylum Pseudomonadota; class Alphaproteobacteria; order Sphingomonadales; family Sphingomonadaceae; genus Sphingomonas. Next base: position 19,698 of record JAJNQF010000395.1, on the reverse strand, counting down.
CAAGCCGCCGCGTTCGCCGCGGTGAAGCCCGGCGTACCCTGTGAAGCGATCGACACCGCCGCCCGCGTCGTACTGGAGAAAGCCGGTCTCGGCCCCGACTACCGCCTCCCCGGCCTGCCGCACCGCACCGGCCACGGTATCGGCCTGTCGATCCACGAACCCGCCTATCTGGTCCGCGGCGACCGCACGCCACTGGCGCCCGGCATGTGCTTCTCGAACGAACCGATGATCGTCGTCCCCGACCGCTTCGGTATCCGGCTGGAAGATCACTTCCACGTCACCGAAACAGGCGCCGCTTGGTTCACCGAACCTCAACCCTCGATCGACCGCCCGTTCGGCTAAACGAATACACGATCCTCCCCCGCCAGGGGGAGGTGGCTGGCGCTTGCCAGACGGAGGGGGAGGTAAGAGCAACCGTCGTTCCGTGCCCTCCCCCTCCGACGCCTACGGCGCCACCTCCCCCTGGCGGGGGAGGATTTTTGAGGTTCGCCCGCCCTCACTCCTCGTCGGGATACGGCCCCTTGCCGCCCGCCGCGATCAACTCATCCGTCCGCGCCTCGATCACCGGCACCGGCACCGATCCCATCTCCAGCATCGCGTCGTGGAACGCGCGGATGTTGAACTTCGCCCCCAGCTTGTCCTGCGCCTGGTTCCGCGCAGTCTGGAACGCGATCTGGCCCATGTAATAGGACAGCGCCTGCCCCGGCCACGCGATGTAGCGATCGACCTCGGTCTCGATCTCGTGGTTCGACAGCGCGGTATTGTGGTGCAGATAGTCCTGCGCCTGCTTCCGGCTCCAGCCCTTGGCATGGATGCCGGTATCGACCACCAGCCGCGCCGCGCGCCATGCCTGGTAGCTCAGCATCCCGAACAGATCGTACGGCGTCTCGTACATCCCCATGTCCTCGCCGAGCGTCTCGCAATACAGCGCCCAGCCTTCGCCATAGACCGACAGATAGGTGTCGCGCCGGAATGCCGGCAGGGTCTTGTTCTCGGACGCGAGCGGCATCTGGAACGCGTGTCCCGGTGCGCTCTCATGCAGCGTCAGCGCGACCTGCGAATAGAAGGGCCGCGACGGCAGGTCGTAGGTGTTGACCAGATAGATGCCCGGCCCGCCGCGCCCGCCGGTATAGAACGGTGCGATGTCGGCCGGCACCGGCTTGATTGCGAACCGGCTGCGCGGCAGATGCCCGAACCACTGCGACGCCTTGCCGTCGAACGTCTTGGCGATCCACGCCGCGCGGTAGAGCAGCTCGTTCGGCGTCTTCGGATAGAATTGCGGATCGGTCCGCAGGTGGTTGAAGAATGCCTGCAGATCACCCTGGAACTTCACGCTGCGCATCACGCCGTCCATCCGGCCGCGAATCTTGGCGATCTCGGCGAGGCCGAGCGCGTGGATCTGTTCGGGCGTGATATCCTGCGTCGTGTATTCGCGGATTTTCGACAGGTAATAGGCCTTGCCGTCGGGCAGGTCGTACGCCGCCAGCCCCTCGCGGGCATGCGGGATATACTCGGCGCGCAGGAACTTCAGCAGCGTCGCATAGGCCGGCACGACCGCCTGCGAGATCGCCGCCGTCCCCTCCGCCCTGAGCGCAGCCTGATCGGCGGCGGGGATCGTCGACGGGAAGGTCTTGAACGGTTCGTAGAAAGGCGAGTCCTGCGGCGTCTTCGCCTCGGCGACCTGCGCAACGCCGTTGTCGCGGCCCGTCAAAGTCACGCGCGACGGCGTGAACCCGCGCGCGAGCCCGGCGCGCATGTTGCCGGTCTGCTGGTCGAAATAGCGCGGGATTTGGCGCATCACCGCGATATAGTCGCGATAGTCCTTCACCGACTTGAAATTGCCGCGCGCACTCTCGGCGACATCGCCCCAGAAGCTCGTATCCGCGGTCAGCGGCTTCTCGTAATCGTGGAAGCGCTGCTCAGCGAGCAGCGCGTCGATCTGCTGCGCATAGACCGCGTAGTTGATGCGATTGGCAGGCGACAGGCTGGCCGGCGCGATCGCAGCGAGTTGCCGCGCCGTGTCGGTCCAGCGCGCGAGCCGCTCGGCCTGTGCCTTGGGGCCGACATCGGGAAGGCGCGGTGCGGCGGTCGGGTTGTCCTCGCCCTGCGCGAACTGGAGTTGCCGCCACGCATATTCCGACGTGTAGAGCGCCTTGAACCGCGCATCCGCGGACGTCGCAGCCGCCGCCTTCGGAGTCCTTGAAGGCGCCGCCCCCACAGCCGTCGAACCCAGCGCGAGCAACAGGATAAAAGCCTTCATCGTCATTCTCCTGGAACCAGCGCCATGATGTCGCGGTACAGGGCGGCGGGTATCACCACACCCTCGGTCAGACTGCGCGCCCGCGCGGCGTAACGTCGCTGCGACGGCAGGCGAGCGCCCTGCCCCTCGATCGCCGCGAACATCGCTTCGGCCCGCGCGAGGTGCTCGGCAACCGCATCGCCGAGGAACCCGGCAGGATCGATCGCGATGATCAGTTCACCCCCGATCGGCGATCCGCCACGCGCAGCATCGGCCTCCAGCGATTCCCGGCTCGTCATGTCGCCGATCAGCGGCCCCGCGAGCAACTCGACCATCGCTGCCAGCGCCGAGCCCTTATGCCCGCCGAACGTCCGCATCGCGCCGTTCAGCACCGCCGCCGCGTCGGTCGTCGGCTGGCCATCCGCATCATAGCCCCAGTCGTCGGGCACAGCCTTCCCCGCGCGCCGATGCAGTTCGATTTCCCCACGCGCAACCGCACTCGTCGCAAAATCGAACACAAACGGATGCCCACCAGGCCGCGGCCAGCCGAACGCGATCGGATTGGTCCCGAACACCGGCTGCGTTCCCCCCGCCGGCGCGACCCAGGCGTGGCTGGGCGTCACCGCCAGCGCGACCAGCCCCTCCTCCGCCAGCGCCTCGACCTCTGACCACAACGCCGCGAAATGTACGACATTGTTCAGCGCCAGCGCAGCAATCCCATACCCCCGCGCCTTCACCGCCAGTCGCTGCCGGCCCCGTTCGAACGCGAGTTGCGCGAACCCGCCGCCGCCATCGACGCGCACCAGCGCCGGCGACGGTTCGGTGACCACCGGCTGGGCATCGACTGCCACGACACCCTTGACGATACTGTTCGCCGCGACCAGCAACCGGTAGATGCCGTGGCTCGCACAACCGTCGCGCTCTCCCGCGACCATCGTCTCCGCGACCGCCTCGGCATGCGAACGCGACAGGCCGGCGCCGAGCAGCACTGCCCGCGCGAGCCCCCGTACCTCGTCGAGCGTCATCCGCACGTCGTCGCTCACGCTGCCACACCCGGCTTGGCGGTGACCATTCGCACCCCGAACACCGGCCCCGCGGACGAGCGGTCATGCGGCACGAACCGCACCTTCACGCTCGCCTTGCCCTTGGTGAGCCCGATCGGCAGCGGATAGTCGACATCGAAGAACTTGCCAGGCTGGTCAGCCTCGAGATGCTGCGTCGCCACCTTCACGTTATCCACGAGTATGTCGAAATCGCGTGCGCGCTCGTCGCCCCAATAGGTCGCCTGCAACACCAGCGGCCCGGCGCGCGTCTTCATCGCGAACTCGAAATACCCGCCCGACCGCGCATCGCGCCCGTTCCGCCCGCGATAGCTGACCGGATAGGAGATTTCCGACGTCAGCGCATGATCACGCTCGGGCTGCATCTCGCCCAGATGCATCACGTCGACCGATCGTGCCGCGATATCCTTCAGCCGCGCCTGCTCGGTCAGGAACGCCGCCTCCTCGGTCTTCCACGCCGCCTCGCTGAAGCGCTTGAAATACACCGCGCTGCGCCGGTCATGCTGGCTGTAGAACGGCACGAAATTCAGGTCCGCAGGACGGATAATCCCCTTGGTCGCGTAGGTCGCGCGATCAGGTGCCGTCGGCGTGAACGCGGCGAGCAGGTCCGCGCCGACCATCGCCGGATCGGCCTGCTCCCATTTCGCCTCGGTCGAGCCGAGATCGGCCGCCATCACCATCGGCCCGCGCAGCACGGCGACCGTGTCGACGTCGCCCGGCGCACTCTCCAGCCGCAGGTCGAGCGGCACGGTGATCGCGACGACATCGCCCACCTTCCACCGCCGCTCGACGATCGCGTAGCCCTTAGCCAGCACCGGCTCGACCGCCGCGCCATTGACCGTCACCGTCGCGCGCCCGTTCGCCCAGCCCGGCACGCGCAACGCGATCGGAAACCGCCCCGGCCTGGCCAGCTTGGTCAGCGTAAGCCGCGATTCCGGCTCGAACGGATAGCGCGTGTCGAGCGTCAGCACCGCGCCCCTGGTCCGCCAGCGCGCCTCCGCCGGGATGTAGAGATTGACCAGCAGCGTGCCGTCGCCCTCCCAGAAGATCGCCTCGCCGTGCTTGGCATGGCTCTCCATCCCGCTGCCGACACAGCACCAGAACGCATCGTCCTTCGCCGTCGAATACTCGCGCACCGAGCCGGTCATCAGCGGCGTCATATAGCTGAACCCCGCCGTCTTCGGGTTCTGCGCCGCCATCACATGGTTCAGATGCGCGCGCTCGTAATAATCGAACAGCACGCCGTCCGGCTGCCAGCCATACAGATGCTGCGTCAGCTTGAGCATGTTGTAGCTGTTGCAATGCTCGCACGTCTGCTCGGTGATGTGGTTCGCGATCGTATCGGGCCCGGAGAAATACTCGCGGTCGGCATTGCCGCCGATCACATAGCTGTGATGCTGCGTGACGGTCTTCCAGAAGAACCGCGCGGCGTTGGCGGGCGCGGGCTTGCCGTTCAGTTCATGGATCCGCGCGAGCCCGATCAGCTTCGGCACCTGCGTATTGGCATGGAAGTTCGCCAGCTTGTCCTCGCCCGCGACCATCGGATCGAGCATCTTCCGATCGTACAGCCGCTCCGCGACATCGAGCCATTGCTTGTTCCCGGTCCGCGCGGACAGCTCGGCATAGCTCTCGTTCAGCCCACCATATTCGCACCCGAGCAGCGTCTGCATCTGCGCATCGTCGAGCGCCGCGAACACCTTCGCGAAATACGTCGCCAACCCCGTCGCGACGGTCAGCGCCTGCGTGTTGCCCCATGCGGCATGCACGTCGAGCAGCCCCGCGAACACCTTGTGCACGGTATACAGCGGCGACCACGATCCGTTCAGATCGAACCCGCCCGACTTGATCTCGCCGCGCATCACCTCGGGGAAGATCTCCTCGCCGTCGACGATTGTGCCGTCCTTCCGCTTGCGCCCGAGCGCGCCGACATAGCCCGTCCCGCGCTTAGCCTGCGCCCGCGCCAGTTCGGCGACGATATAATCTGCGCGAGTACGGCACTCCGCATCGCCGGTCTGCGCGTGCATCAGCACAAGCGCGGTCAGGTAATGGCCGAGCGTATGGCCGGCGATCGTGTCGCTTTCCCATCCGCCATAGATTGGCGCCTTCGCGGGCAGCCCGGCATAGGCCATGAAATTGTGCAGAAACCGGTCCGCGCTCAGCCGCAGCAGATACGCGCGATTGACCTGGACCGCGGTCGCGTAGGCGGACGGGAGCAGCCGCACCGCCGACAGCGGCAGCGGTTTCGCGCTAGCCGGCAGCGTTCCGGCGCCCTTGCCAAACGCCTGTTCGCCCACTGACAACAGCGCCGCCGCCGTAGTTCCCATCAATACGTCCCGGCGGTTTGCGAACATCTTTATCTCCATTCGGATATCGTATACTATACGTCCGACAGAGCAGCGCAAGTGACACTTTATCCTAACCTTTGACCCCGAGCGAGCAACGCCATGACAGCCTTCCGCCTCCTGACGCTGCTCCTGGCAACGACCACGACGCTGCCCGGCGATGCGCAGACCAAGCCCGCCAAGCCCAGTTACCGCCCGATCGCGCAGACAGTGATTCGCACCCCCGCTTTCCGCCTCGCGCTCCGTAGCGATACGCAGACGCTCGCCCGCCTCTCGCCCGCCGCCGAGCCCGGCTTCGACTTCGTCCCCGGCGCCCGCGAGGCCGAGCGCGCAGGCGACGGCTATGTCCATATCGGCGACATCCACCTCCGCGTGCGGCCACCCGGCGGCGCATGGACCGACTTCGCCTCCGCGCAGCATCGCAAAGCCATCCGCCGCCTGCCTGCGACCGGCACGACGCTCGCCGCCGCGGACATCACCACCTCGCTCGGCACCGCCAGCCCGTTGCGCGTCGAGCGCCGCTGGATCGACGACCAAGGCGTCCTTGCGCTCCGCTTCACGCTGACCAACACGACGAGTACCCCCGTCGAGATCGGCGCGCTCGGCCTGCCGATGGTGTTCGACAATATCATCACGGACCGCAGCCTCGAACAGGCGCACGCGCAGGCGAGCTTCGTCGACCCCTATATCGGCCGCGACGCCGGCTACCTCCAGGTCACCCGCCTCAACGGCGCCAGCCCCGCGCTGCTCGTCCTCCCCGAAAAGGGCACGCCGCTCGAAGCCTATCGTCCGATCCTCGAAGCGGGCAAGGCACCGGCGGGCGACATCTTCACCGATCGCAGCAAGCGCGGCCAGACCTCCGAAGGCTTCTACGACTGGACCGTCGCCAGCAAAGCCTTTGCCGAGAAGGAATGGGCCAAGGCGGGAGCACAATGGAACACGCCGACCAGCTTCACGCTCGCCCCCGGCGCAGCGCGCACGATCGGCGTCCGCTTCGTCACCGCGCCGTCGATCGCCGCGATCGAGGACACGCTCGTTGCCAACCACCGCCCGGTCGCGGTCGGCATCCCCGGTTATGTCGTCCCGACCGACCAAGATGCGTCGCTGTTCATCAAGACCCCGCAACCGATCGCCAAGGTCGAAAGCCTGCCCGCTGGCGCGCTCACCGCAACGCCGATCGTTGGCCCGAAAGGCTGGGCCCGCTACACCGTCCGCAGCAAAGGCTGGGGCCGCGCGACGCTCGCAATCACCTATGCCGACGGCAGCGTCCAGGCGGTCAGCTATTACATCACCAAGCCGCTCGACCAGGCGATGGCCGACCTCGGCCGCTTCTCGACGACGCAACAATGGTACGAGGACAAGGCCGACCCGTTCGGCCGCAACCCCGCGATCCTCACCTATGACCGCGAGGCCGGCAAGGTGGTCACGCAGGACCCGCGCGTCTGGATCTCGGGCATGAGCGACGAGGGCGGCGCGGGTAGCTGGGTCGCGGCGATTTCGAAACAGCTCGACAACCCCGACCCCGCCGAGATCGCCAAGCTCCAACGCCTCGTCGACGAGACGATCCAGGGCGACCTGCAAGTCCCTGACGGCCCGCATGCTGGGGCAGTGCGGAAAAGCCTGTTCTACTACGACCCCGCCGCGCATCCCGGCTATTACGACTCGACCGTCGACTGGAAGACCTGGACCTCGTGGTCGAAGAAGGACGCCGGCGATCTCGGTCGCGCGTACAATTATCCGCACGTCGCGATCGGTCACTGGGTGCTGTACCGCGTCGCGCGCAACCACCCCGGTCTCGTCACCGCGCATCCGTGGCGCTGGTATCTCGACCACGCCTACCAGACGACCACCGCTATGATGCGCGACGCGCCCTATTACACGCAGTTCGGGCTGATGGAGGGCGACGTGTTCGTCGACATCTTGCGAGATCTGAAGCGCGAAGGGCTGACCGCCGAAGCGACCGAGATGGAGCGCCTGATGAAGCAGCGCGCCGATCACTGGCGGACACTGCGCTATCCGTTCGGCAGCGAGATGGCGTGGGATTCGACCGGCCAGCCCGAGGTCTACGCGTGGATGCGCTATTTCGGCTATCAGCCACAGGCCGACATAACGCGCCAAGTCATCTTGGCCTATGATCCGACGATCCCGAGCTGGGGCTATAACGGCAACGCGCGCCGCTATTGGGACTTCCTGTACGGAGGCAAATGCCCCCGGATCGAGCGCCAGCTTCACCATTACGGCTCGACACTAAACGCCGTCCCGCTGTTCGACGCCTACCGCGCAGACCCAACCGACCTGCGGCTGCTGCGCATCGCATACGGCGGCATGATGGGCGGCATCACCAACATCGACCGCGACGGCTTCTCCTCCGCCGCGTTCCACTCGGCGCCCGACATGATGAAGTGGGACCCGTATAGCGGCGACTACGGCATGGGCTTCTACGGCCACGCGATCACCGCCGCGAGTTATCTGGTGAACGATCCGACCTTCGGCTGGCTCGGGTTCGGCGGCAATATCGACCAACCGGAGGGTGCGGTGAGCATCGCCCCGAAGGACGGCGCCCGCACCCGCCTGTTCATCGCACCCGCCGGATTATGGATCACGCTAGAGGCCGGCAAGATCGCGCGCGCGACGTTTGTGCCGGCGACGGGGGCGATCACGCTGACACTCGATGCGGCGACTAAGATCAATCCGGTAGCCCGTGTCTTCGTAGAGACGACGACCAAAACCGGCCGCCCGTACACCGCAAAGGGAGCGCACATCGAACGCGGCGGCTACCCCGTTCCGCTGGGATCGGCTCCGAGCGAACTCACCCTGTCACCCAGTTGATCCTCCCCCAGCGGGGGAGGTGGCTGGCGCTTGCCAGACGGAGGGGTATCGCGCTCTCGGTAGCGGGCCACCCCTCCGTCAGCCCAAGCGGCCTGCCACCCCCCCCTCAACGGGGAGGATTAAGCGACGCCGCATGCCAATCCGGCACAGCCTCACCGCCAAGCTCCCGCACAAAAAACCCGAACTGCCGCCGCGCGACGTAATCGATCGGCCCGCTCGAGCGCCCGACGCTATGCTCGCCCCCCGGCACCACCAGCAGCTCGAAATCCTTCCCTGCACGGATCAGCGCGTCTGCCACCTGCATCGTCGAGGCGGGGTCGACGTTGCTGTCCTGCTCGCCGACGATCATCAGCAGCTTACCCGTCAGTTGCGCGGCATGATCGACGCCCGAGGCCGCGGCATAGCTCGCATCGACCGGCCAGCCGAGCCACTGTTCGTTCCAGCTGATCTTGTCCATCCGGTTGTCGTAACAGCCCGCATAGGCCACCCCGACCTTGTAGAAATCGCCATGGAACAGCAGCGCATTCAGCGTGCTCTGCCCGCCCGCCGACGCGCCGTAGATGCCGACCCGGTCGATATCGTAGGAGGGGTCCTTAGCCGCCATCGCGCGGTGCCAGGCGATCCGGTCTGGAAAGCCCGAGTCCGCGAGGTTCTTCCATGCGACGTCGTGGAACGCCTTCGAGCGGTTGGCGGTCCCCATCCCGTCGATCTGCACGACAATGAAACCAAGATCGGCCTGCGCCTGCATCCCAATGACCTTGTCGCCGCCGGAATGAAACCCGAACGGCCAATATTGCTTGGGCACGAAACTGTCGTGCGGCCCCGCATAGATGTTCTCAATCACCGGATAACGCTTGCGCGGGTCGTAGTCGCGCGGCCTGACGACGACGCCCCAGATGTCGGTCCTGCCGTCGCGCCCCTTCGCGACGAACACCTCGGGCGGCCGGAACCCCGCCGCACGCAACGCGCTGTCGTCGCCTTTCGTAACCGTAGCAACCAGCGCGCCGTCGCTCGATCGATGCAGTTCGCTGACGGTCGGCAGGTCGACGCGCGAATATGTATCGACATAGAGCGTCCCGTCTGGCGAGAACCGCGTGTCGTGATCCGCCTTTGCGGGCGTCAGTGCGGTCAGGTGCCGACCGTCGAAATCGATCCGGTAGACGTGGCGGAAATACGGGTCCTCGCCCGCATTCATGCCACTCGCGGCAAACACGATCTGTCGCTTGGCATCGTCGACGGCGATGACGTCGCGCACCACCCAGTCGCCGGTCGTGATCCGGTTTTTCACGGCCCCGGTGCGGCCGTCGATCAGGTACAGATGGTTCCAGCCATCGCGTTCCGACGCCCAGACGATCTCACGGCCATCCGCGCCGATCTCGTGCGCGTAGCGACGATCGGCATAGACGAACGTCTTCGCATCCTCGGTTACCGCGGCGTGCGCAACGCCCGTCTCCGCATCGACCGCGACGATCCGCGCCTGGCCGAAACCGCGGCGGACATAATCGAACGCCACGCTCCGTCCGTCCTGTCGCCAACGCGGCGCAGACAGTTCATACGGGATGGGGAACAGCGCGTCGTCGATCACCGTCTGCCGCCGGGTGGCGACGTTGAACAGCACCGGCCGTTCCTGATCGATCGCATCGCCAGGCTTCGGATAGAGCTGGCTTTGCAGCTTCGGCTGGAGTTGGTCGCGCGGCGACGACTCCACGCGTAGCACCCGCCGCTGATACCCCGGACGGACACGGTAGATCATGATGTGCCGACTATCCGGCGACCAGCGCAGTGTCCCCGGATCGTAGAACTCTCCCGCTGTGCCATCGACGCTGAGCGGCACGATAGCCGTATCGCCGGCCTTGCGCACGACGAGGTTGTCGCCCTGTACGAACGCGCTCCAAATCCCATCGGGCGAAGCCTTCGGGCTGTTGTCCGCCGGCACCGCCATATCGCGCACCACGCCAAAGCCGCGCGGTCGGCTCCGATCGACGACCGCTTCGCAGCGATAGACGATGATCCCACACTGCCAGCGCGTTTCGTCCAGCGAGAACGCAATCGCCTTGCCGTCGTCCGCATAGTCGAACTCGGCGAACGGCAGGTGCATCGGATCGACCACGTCGTGCCGCGCATCGCCGAGCGCCGCCGCAAGCTTGGCGGTATCAAATGCGGGCGACTTGGCGAGCGTCTGCGCGTCGACCGCCTCGAACGCGAACCCACCCGCCACCGTCTTGCGATACGAGAAGCGCCGCCCGTCCGGTGTCCAGTGCGCCGGCCAAGCGACCTCCCGCGTCAGATCCTGCCAAGCCCGGCGCAGTCCGATCGATCGCCGGAACGCGGCTTCGTCGGGCGCGGCCTGCGCCGCCGCCGAAGCGCACAACAGGATCAGCGCGAGCGCCCGCGACGAACGACGTACAGTCATGGGATATCCTTGGTCAGACCGATGAGCGGCAGCAGCGCCGGCGCGAGGCCGTCGCCACGCGCCTCCAGCCGGATCAGCCCGTCCTTCGCACCCGCCTGCACCAGCGCCATGCAGAGCCCGTTGAACGCGGAGCGCGACATTGCATGATCGGGCTCCAGACTCCGCGGATCGCCGTTGCCGACGCCGAGCAGTTTCGCATCACCCGTCAGCGTGAACGACACGCGATTGGACGCGGTAGGCATTTCGCGCCGTTTCGCGTCGAGGATCGCCACGCGCACGACCGCGACCTCGCCCGGCGCCAGCTGCCGCCGGTCGCTCGACAGGCCGATCCGTGCCGGTCCCCCGGTCGTCTCGCGCACTGCGTGCATCACGCGTTTGCCGCCGCGATACCCGTGCGCCTCGATCCGCCCAGGCGCATACGCCACCTGCCATTCGAGATGTTTGTTCTTCACCACCGACTGCCGCCCAAGGCTCCGCCCGTTCAGGATCAACTCGACCGCCTCGCAATTGCTGTGCACCCACACCAAGACCGGCTGGCCCTCGCGCCCCGCCCAATTCCAGTGCGGGAACAGGTGCAGCACCGGCTCCCCGCTCCACCACGCGCGATAATAGTGATAATTGTCCTTCGGGAACCCGCACAGGTCCATCTGGCCGAAGTTCGAGACATTCTCGGGCCAGCGTTCGAACGGCGTAGGCTCGCCGCGATAGTCGAACCCGGTCCATACGAATCCCCCGCTCAGGAACGGCCGCGCGTCGTAGAAACTCCACCATTTTTCCGCGGTCGTCGCCCATTTGGGAAATTCGCGGTCGTACGCGGGCACGAAGCCGGCCTTGTCGTCACGCGCATATTCGCCGCGGGTCATCACCGTGCTGCCCGTCTCGGTGCCGATTATCGGCATGGCGGGATGCGCGGCGTGGTACGGATCGATCGCGTCGAGGTAGTAATTGCACCCCATCACGTCGAGCACGCGCGACGCCCCCTCGCCGAACTTGCCGTTGAAAGCCTCCGTCACCGGCCGCGTCCCGTCGAGTTCGTACACTTTGCGCTTCATCGTCTCGGCGATCCGCGCGCCGGTCTCGGTTCCGCGGTGGATTTCCTCGTTGCCGATGCTCCACAGGATGATGCTCGGGTGATTGCGCCCCTGCCGCACCATGCGTTCAAGCTGGCCCAGCCCCTCGGCATTGCTCGACATCTGCCGCGTCTCGTCGATCATCAGGATACCCATCCGGTCGCACGCGTCGAGGATCGCGGGCGACGGCGAATGATGCGTCGAGCGATACGCGTTGCTGCCCATCGCCTTCAGCCGTTCGAGTCGCCAGACGTGCAGGCTGTCGGGCACCGCGAAGCCGACCCCGGCATGATCCTGATGGTTGCAGGTGCCCTTGATCTTGACCGGCTTGCCATTGAGGAAAAAGCCGCGGTCCGGGTCGAAGCGGATCGTGCGAATCCCGAAGCTGCACGTGTCGCGATCGACCACCGCACCGTCGACGAGGATCTCGCTGACCAGCGTGTAAAGATGCGGCGTTGCGAGCGACCAGAGCGCAGGCGCGACAATATGCGTCTCCTGCGTCGCGGTCGTCGCGCCCCAAGCCGGCAGCGCGGGCGGGTCCGCGAACAACACCAGGCTCTTCCCGTCGGGGCCGATGACCGTCGACCGTACCCGCGCTTCGCAGGCGGCACCGTCATTCGCGATCTCGGTCGCAATCCGAACGCTCGCGCCCCCGGCATCGACCGAACAGCGCACGGTCGCACCCCAACGCCGAACGTGAACCGGCGACGTTTTCACCAGCCGGACGTCGCGGTAGAGCCCCGCCCCCTCGTACGACCACGCCTCGCCCAGACTCACGTCGCAACGGATGACGAGCACATTGTCCTCGCCCGGCTTGGCGAAGTCGGTGACGTCGATCTCGAATGGCACATAGCCACTTTCGTTGGATCCCACGACGAAGCCGTTGAGGATCACGACGCAATCGCGCGCCACCCCGTCGAACTGGAGCAGCAACCGCCGCCCCGCGTCCGCCTTGGCCAACGGGATCACGCGCCGATACCAGCCCACACTGGTCGCGGGCCACATCCGCCCGACCGGCTTGAACCCCTGAAACGCACCCGTGCGATCCGCCTCGCTCCCCGCCGGTCCGAACTGCGCGAACGGCAGGTCGACTGCCCAGTCGTGCGGCAGCGTCACTGACTCCCAAGCGCTGTCGTCGAATTTCGCTTCGGCAACCGGCGTGCCGACATCGCCCGACTTGGCATAGGTATCGTGCGAACGGCCGAAGCCGAAATCCCTCGCCGGATCGCTCGCGTGCCCCAGATGAAACCGCCACCCGGTCCCGAGCGAGACGATCTCGCGCGGGCCGACCGAGGGAGACGTCCCCGCCGCAGCGATCGGCATTGCGGGAACGATCGCAGCAAGCGCGGTCACGCCGCCCGTCTTCAAAACGTCGCGGCGGACCAAGCTCGTCATACCATTACCCCAGCGGTCACCGTCAGAAATTCACCGTGGCGCCAACGAACATCGTCCGGCCCAACGTATCGTACACGCCGGGATAGGTATTGCCGTTACCGAACGACGACAGGATGCCCGCGGCAATCGCCGGTGGATCCTTGTCGAACAGGTTGTTGACGCCGGCGCGCAACTGGAGCCCCCGCCCGACCGCGACGGTACCGGCGAGATCGATGTAATTATAGGCCGAGATCTTCTTGTTGATGACGCTCGGCGTGCCGGCAAGGAAGCTGTTGTCGGACAGCGACGACAGCGTGACCGCATCGGTATGGCGCCACGACACCGACACCGAGGCGCCCTGCGGCATCTGCCACGTCGTCCGCATCGCATGCCGCCATGTCGGGTTGGGCTGGCCGCAGGTATAGCCGTACAGCCCCCTGCAATCGTAGCTGCCCAGCCCCGCCAAGGGTTCGGCCGCCTGCTCGATCAGGCGCGTGCCGACCAAGTTGAGGTTGATCTTGCCGAGCGCGCCGATGCCGACCGTGTAATCCGCGGTGATGTCGACCCCGGAGGTCGTCAGCGATCCGGTATTGTACGTCGTCGAGACGATATAGCCGTTGGTGCCGAAGATCGCGCCCGAGCGCGGATCGCGCGTAAACAGCCCGCAATAGAACGGATCGCCGCCGGCCACGCACTGGCTGATCGCGAGCGAAGGATCGACCGAGCTGATATAGTCCTTCACCTTCACGTGGAAATAATCGACGGTCAGCGTGAAGTTGCGCAGCATCCGCGGGGTCAGCACGATACCCGCGGTATAGGTGTCCGCCTTTTCGGGCTTCAGTGCGACGTTCCCGCCAAACTGTGCCGAACACGTATCGGACGGACATTCGATGATGCTGCCATATTGCGCCTGCGTCACCCCGGTCAGCCGGCACACGTCGAGCGATGCAGTCGGCGATGCGCCCGAACATGGATCTTGCGCGGCGACGTTGCCGATCGATCGCGATCCGAACAGCTCGCCGATATTGGGCGCACGGATCGCGCGGTTGTAGCTGAAGCGAAGACGCGCATCCTCGGACGGCGCCCAGCTCGCTTCACCTTTGTAGGTCCAGACGTTGTATTTCGACTTCAGTCCGGTCGATTGCTGGTCGTTGCGATACGCCGAATAGCGAAGGCCGCCGTTGATGGTCAGCGCATGCGCGAACGGCAGGTCCTGCAGGATCGGAATTTCGATCTCGCCATACGCTTCGTTGACGGTGATGCGGCCATCGGAGTCGGTCGCGCCCCCCTGTTCGGCGACCGCGTCCGCGGTATAGTTCAGCGTCTCGCGGCGACGTTCGGCGCCGACCGCGATATTGACGCCGCGCTTGGCCCAGGGACTGGTGATGCCGAACGTGCCGAGGTCGCCGTTGACGTTGGCGGAGATCACCGTGAGCGCATTGCGCGACGCGGTGTTGCTCTCCGAGAACAGGTAAGCGGCCTGCGTGTCGGTAATGGCATTGGGCTGGAACACGTTGACGGGGATGCAGGCGGGATCGCTGCCGTCGATCACCGATCGACAGGTCGCCACACCGTTCACGTTGACCACGTCGAGCGCGCGCTGCGCCTTCACGTTGTCGACATTGTTCATGTACGTCTCGTTGAACTTCACCAACGAATGCAGATAGTTCACGTCGTACTGGAAACCGTGGCCGAGATCGCCGCGCACACCGGCGGAGTAGCGGTAATCCTGATGGCGGAGGTCGTCGCGTCGCGACTGCCCGTCGCCGAGCCGGTAGCCGATCAGCGTGTCCTGCGTCGCCGATGTTCCGGCGTTCGCACCACACAAGGACTGTTGTTGCGCCGCGCTCATCAGCGGGTTGTCGCACGGCACGGTGAAGCTCGTTCCCAGGAACAGCGCGGACGGCGCGACCTGCGAGAAGGTGTGGTCCTTCATGTACATGAAGCTGCCATAGACTTCGGCGATCGGCGCGATCTCGAACTTGGCGAACGCACCGCCGATGTAGCGATCGTCGGACCGCTGGAGGTAGTTGGTCGGCGAGTAATTGTAGGCGTAGGCCGACGTGTAGGGCACCCAGTTCTGCGTGCCGTTCATGTTGTTGGTCAGTGTCTTGCCGGCGTTGGGCCCACCCAGTGGCGCAAACGTGCCATAGGTCGAGTTACTCGAGCCGCCGCAGACCAGACCGGTCCCGGCGTCGTCGGCCTGGTTCAGCGCGCACGCGGACACGTCGCGATTGGCCTGAAGAACGGGCTCGGTGTGACGATAGCCACCATAGACGGTGACGTTGCCGCGACCGTCGGCGAAGTTCTTGCCATAGGCAGCGTTGATATCCTGCTTGCCGCCATCGGCTACGCGGCGCGGTGCATTCGCATACCCTGCCGCCGAGACGATATCGCGCACCCCGCTATTGTCGTTGGTATGAACGCCGAGACTCGATTGGACGTCGATGCGAAGGCCATCGAGATGATCCTTCAGCACGAAGTTGACGACACCCGCCACCGCGTCGGACCCGTACACCGCCGACGCACCGCCGGTCACCACGTCGACCCGGTCGATCAGTGCCGACGGCACGAAGTTCAGATCGATCGCCTGTTGCGGCAGCAGACGCTGGCCGTTGAGCAGGATCAGCGTCCGATTGGAGCCGAGGTTGCGCAGGTTGATGTTGGCGGTGCCGTCCGATCCGTTCGAGACGTTCTCGTTCGCGTCGGCGGTGAACTGCGGCAGGCGGTTCAGCACGCTCTCGACGTTGACCGCGCCCTGATATTTGATCTCTTGATCCGTCACCGACGTGATCGGGCTGTTGCTCTGCAGATCGGGGCGGCGGATGCGCGTGCCGGTGACGACGATCGCGCCGTCGGCGTTCGACTCAGCGGTAGCCTCCGGTCCCGGCACAGGCTCCGGCGCAACCTGCGCGTAAGCACCTGACGAAAGCAGTAGCGCGACCATTGCCCCCACGCGCGACTCCAGCCGGAATTTTTCAACATAAAATGTCATGGGTGCCCGCGCTCCTGTTTCGATGTTGCGCGCAATCCATCACGCCACCGAAACTAAGTCAAATATAATATACGATATCCCAAATCTGTTGTGGTTGAGGGTTGCGGCAATGCCTCAAGCGACAGGAGCGGCGTGGTCCGCTGGACGCTGCGGCGGCCCTAGCCGCCCATACTCACGATCGCAGGGACGGGGCCTTTCGCGAGTCCAGTTTCCAGGACAATGCCCAGATCGCGAAGCCGCCGAGCGCCAACGCGGTGCCGACCCATCCGGTCGAAGGCAGGCCATAGCCTCCCGCGATCGCCAGGCCGCCAAGCCATGGCCCGATCGCGTTGGCCGTATTGAACGCGGAGTGGTTGAGCGCCGCGGCCAGCGTCTGCGCCTCCTCCGCGACGTCCATCAGCCGGGTCTGAAGGATCGTCGAGAGGCCTCCGCCGCAGCCGATCAGCAGGATCACGGGGAGGATCGCCCAGAGATGCGGCGTCGCTGGTGCGTACAGGGCTAGTGCGCCGGCGCCGAACAGCAGGGTGATTCCCGCCGCAGGCATCAACGCGACGTCCGCGGCCTTTGCGCAGACCAATGTGCCGATCGTCATGCCGACGCCGAACAGCGCGAACGCGACCGGCGTGAACGCGGACGACACGCCCGTCACCTCGGTCAGCGTCGAGGCGAGATAGGTATAGACGCAGAAAATGCCGCCGAACCCGACCGCCCCGATCGCGAGCGTCAGCCAGACCTGCCCGTTACGCAGCGCCGCCAGTTCGCCGAGCGGGCTGGCATCCTTGGCAGGCTGCAGGACCGGCGCGAATCTGACCAGCATCGCCACCGTCGCCGCGGCGATGATCGCGACGATGCCGAAGCCCCAACGCCAACCGAACCACTGGCCGATGCCATTCGCCAGCGGCACGCCCGCGATCGTCGCGATCGTCAGCCCGAGCATCATCCGCGACACCGCCCGCGACCGCTTATCGCGCGGCACCATCGATGCGGCCACCAGCGATCCCACGCCGAAATACGCGCCGTGCGGCAATCCACTCAGGAACCGGGCGAGCAGCATCAGGTGATAGGTCGGGGCGAGCGCGGACAACGCGTTGGCGATCCCGAGGAACGTCATCAACCCGATCAGCAACACCCGCCGCTCGGTCTTGGCCGCCAGCACCGCGATCGTCGGCGCCCCCACGACAACGCCGAGCGCATAGGCGCTGATGACATGCCCCGCCGTCGGCTCGTCGATCCCCAGGCCGCGCGCGAACTGCGGCAAAAGGCTCATCGCGGCGAACTCGGTGGTCCCGATCGCAAATCCCCCAACGGCGAGCGCGAGCAACGCCATGCGCGTATCGACAGGTTTCATGGGGGATCGCTTTCGTGAGTCGGTGAGGGCGCAAAATGCTGCGCCGCAGCATCAACCCTCTATCAGCCCGGCCGACGCATCTTGAACAAGGAATCCTCCGTGATCGTAAAGTAATCCGCGGGGCCGCCGCCGCGCAGGATCGGTTGCGCACGCGCCGTCTGGTACACACCGTCCTCCAGCATCGCCGAATCGATGTGGATCGCGACCGCCTCGCCCAGCACCAGCCACTGGTCGAGTTCGCGGTCTTCCTTCGTCTCGAGTCGGATCAGTTGCGTCAGCTTGCATTCGAACTGCGCGCGGCTGGCGGCGACGCGCGCCGGCTTCACCTTGGTCGACTGCGCCATCTCAAGCCCGGCCAGCGCGAACTCGTCGACATCGGCGGCAACGTTCGCGGCGGTCGTGTTCATCGCCTCGCTCAGGTCGCGGGACACCAGATTCCAGACGAACTCGCCGGTCGCCTCGATATTGGCGACGCTGTCCTTCCAGCCCATCGACGAAAAGCCGATGATCGGCGGGGTGTAGTTGAACAGGTTGAAGAAGCTGTACGGTGCGAGGTTCGCCACGCCCTCGGCGGAGACGGTGCTGACCCAGCCGATCGGTCGCGGCGCGACGATCGCGTTGAGGGGATCGTGCGGCAGGCGGTGACCGTTCGCGGGTTCGTAAGAATGCCATTCGATCATGCGCTTATCCCTGCTAGGATCGGGTTCGACTGGCTATAGCGAAGGCCGCGCATGAACGATCCCATTGCCTACTCCGATTCCGTCCCTGGTTCCTTGGTGGTCGTCAAACGCCACAAGCTGGCGACGCGCATCTGGCACTGGGTGACGGTGGTGACGATGTTCATCATGATCGGCAGCGGGATCGGCATCTTGAAGGCGCATCCGCGGCTGTATTGGGGCAGATACGGCGCGAATTTCGACGCCGCCTGGACGACGCTCGACCAGTGGCCGAGTTGGGTGGTGACGTTGCTCAACCTGCTGACGATCCCGGCGAGCTACAACCTCGCGATCTCGCGACGCTGGCATCTGTTGTTCGCGCTGGTGCTGAGCTTCGCGCTGCTTGGGTTCATGATCGTTAGCCTGATCAACCGCCATTTCCAGCGCGACCTCCGCGTCCGCGCTGCCGAGCTATCGCCACGGGAAGTCGCGCATGACGTGAGGGAACATCTCGCCTTCCGCTTCCACGATCCGAAGCGGCCGGGCGCGTACAATATTCTCCAGAAACTGTCGTACGTGGCGACGATCTTCGTGCTGATTCCAGTGATGATCCTGACCGGGCTCGCCATGTCGCCGAACATGGATGCGGCGTGGCCGTGGTTGCTGGAGGTGTTCGGCGGGCGGCAATCGGCGCGCTCGATCCACTTCATTGCGGCGACCGGGCTGGTCCTTTTCATCATCGCCCATCTCGCGCTGGTCATTCTCGCCGGTGCCTGGAACGAGGTTCGCTCGATGATTACCGGACGCTGGGCAGTGCCGGAGGACGTCGCATGAGTTCGCTGATTACCCGCCGGTCACTCGTTGTCGGTGCGACCGTCGGCGCGGGTGCGTTGCTGACCGGGTGCGACAAGATCGCCGCGAACCCCGAGGCGCGTAAAATCCTGTTCATGGGCGAGGACATGAACCGCGGGCTGCAACGCGCCCTGACGAACCGCAACGCGCTCGCACCAGAGTTCAGCCCTGCGCAAATGTCGCCGATCTTCCGATCGAACGGCACGCGCGATCCGGGTACGCCCGGATACACCGCAATGGTCGCGAACAACTTCGCGGACTATCGGCTGAAGGTCGGCGGGCTGGTCGACCGGCCTTTGTCCGTGACCTTGCCGCAACTCCGCCAGATGCCGTCCCGCACGCAAATCACGCGACACGATTGCGTCGAGGGGTGGAGCGCGATCGGTAAATGGCATGGGCCGAAGCTTGGCGCACTGCTCAGCGCCGCCGGGTTGCAGAGCACCGCACGCTACATCGTCTTCACCTGCGCGGACCTGTACCGCGGCACGCCCTATTACGAGTCCATCGACCTGATCGACG
>JAJNQF010000242.1 GCA_021154945.1 Sphingomonas sp. | reverse complement strand
AACGACTTGCCGGCCGAACTGGGCCCCTTCACCGCCACTGAGAGAGGCCGTGTGAAGAGCCGGCTCGTGACTGCCAAGTACAGCGTCAGCGCGGCCCGTTGCTCACCTGCAAGGCCGATCTGCTTCAGGATCGTGCCGACCGTATCGAGGATTCGTTCGTGCTCGGCCAGGGGAGGGGGCGGCTGAGGTCCGTTCGGATGCGTCGCGCTCGTGGAAGCCGAGGCCGAGGACGAGGTCGAGGACGAGGCGGTGCTGCTCGGCTTTGGCCGGTTCGCCTTGGATTTCGGACGAGCCTGTGCATTGCGGTATGTCGGCATTTCTACCTCCCCTTCTCGAACGCGTCGTCGCTGTCGACGACGGCGCAGGTTGGCGTGACTCTGCGGGTCCGGGTGGCTAGCCGCGGGTCGGGCCCGCGATGCCACGCGCGATCACGCTTTCGATGTCTGCCCGCCGGTAGCGCGTGGCGCGGCCTAGCTTGACGCGACGGAGAAGACCGCTGCGTGTCCAGCGGCGGACGGCATCGGGCGAAACTGCGAGGAGGCTTGCCACCTGTTGAGCGGTCAGAAGCGACGGCTCAATCCCTGCCTGACGTGCTTGGTCGGTGATGTTCATGGTCCATCACGTACCAGCCGGGGTCTGTCGTCAGACCGTGACATGCGCCGAAAACGTCGGCGTGGCGCAGGTCTCGCTGCGGGCTTTTCTGCTCGGTCTGTGACAGGCGAATCGGCCGTTCCCTCTTGGGAAGGCTGCGCGCGTTACGTGGTTCAGCCCTAGCGAATGCGGGCACGTTGGCGCGCCTTTCGACATCGGTCAGAGCAAGTGCGCGCCTTCGCGGACCGAGAGCCGTCAACGAAGAATGCCCCGCACGAGTGGCACGATCGAAGTCGCACCTCACCCGGGTGTTCCGCAAGAAGCGCTGCGCAGGCGACCAAGCGCGATCGCGCATCGAATGCTCGCGGGCGACCCGGTGGGGCTAGCGACCATAGTGCACGTCGGACCGCATCGGCGTCGTTCCTCGCGCCATTCCGCGGGACGGCTACTAGCTCGCGAACCAAGCCGAGCACTTCGCGCTCCACCGTGACGAGTGTATCGCCGTCTCCGCGGGAAACGCGTGGAAGGTGTCGCGCATACGTATTGAGGAGATCGGCGACCTCTGCGAGAGGCAAGACTTCGGGTGGGGCATCGGGGCGTGCTGGTCTGCGCGACTTGGGACGCGAAGGCCCCGGCCCGGATTTATCGGCTGCGGTGCCCGCGATCATTCGCGCGTGCTCTTCCCAGTTCGGGTCGCGGAGATCCTTCAGAATCCTTGCGGCTCGCTGAAAGATCGGGTCGGGGATGGGGTCGTCATGGTCCTCTCGCCGCAGATCGCTCGGCCGGTGTCCCGCGCGCCCGCCGCGTGCGGCGCTGCTCGCCGGTTGTCGCTTGGGGTCGAGGCGGTTTGTCATGGGCACTCCAGAATCGAGCCGTGTAGTCGCGGGTCGACGTGAATAGGTGCCCGCGCCCGTCGGCTCTATCTGTCGACCGGCGGACAACCATGCAACCAGAACCGGCGGCTCATCCAGGTTGCGCGGTTGCCTCGTCGGGCGGGGATTCGCCGCGGGACCGCCCAAGAGGCGCCAACAACCGCCAATGAACCGACGTGTCACCTTGGCGGCCGCGGGTAGGTCGTGGTACCTGCCCGACATGGGAGCGTCGGATGCCGTCGCTGAATCGGGGACGCGCTCAGCGATCGGCCCGCGCTATGAGATCAAGCGACTGACCCCTCGCCACCGTCGGATTCTCCGACTGCGATTGGAAGGGCTTTCGTTGCGCGCGATCGCCAACACGGTAGGGATGTCCGAGTCGATGGTTGGTTACGTCGTCCGATCGGAAGTATTCCGAGCCGAGTTGGAGCGTGCCGAGGTCGCACTTGACGGAGCAGCAATCGCTGACGAGGCGACTGTGCGCGCACGGATTCAGCGCATGGCCAATCGGTCACTCGACGAGATGGCGGTTCTCCTCGGCTCCGAGGCAACGCCTCCCCGGGTACGCGTTGCGGTTGCCTTTGCGATCCTCGATCGCGCGGGGTGCATCCCTAGCACGCGCCCGGGCCAAGATGGAGAAAGGGTTAGAGGGTTTGCCGAGACGATCCGATCTGCCTATCTACGCCGAAGGGAGAGGGTACGCTCCGGCCTTTTCTCCGCAAGCCCCTGATCTGTTGTGCATTCCCGCGATAATGTGCCATCAGCGCGTCTCTAAGCGAAAAGGCGGGACGACGTTCGGAAGTGTCTGTTCGGTGGCGCCGGCGATCATTCCGAGTAGCGGCTGCTGTCCGGCGGTTTCACAGCATCCCAGCGGTGGGACGTAGGTCCCGTTGGTGCACCTCGACTGAGCGCGCTCGCCGTTGAGGTTGACCTTCAACGCCGACGAGGGGACAAACTCCCCCGGCGGTCCTTCGCCAATGTAGACCGTGCCATCCGCACCAACTCCAACGCCTGGCGCGGAGGCGATGGCGCCCATCCGCAAGAGCGATCCGTCAACGTATGCCGTTCCGGAGCAGTCGACTGTTCGGTAGTAGAGTCCCGGGGGGATCACGTCAAGCTCTGAAACAGCTACGACATAGCCCGCGACGCTCGTCCCCGGGCGCCCCTTTCGCGTGACTGCGAATTCGCCAAAGAGCGCACCTGTCACGTCGTGCCAGCTGACGCGCGACTCGCGGATGCCCGGCGTACAGCCCCGGACCCGCACGGGGCCGCATGACGAACCGCCAGCCCAAAGATAGAGCTGGCAACTCGACGGTGGGTTCCAGGCAGGAGTCTCATTGTACGCGCACGGACCAGGCGCTTGGCAAGCTGAGAACAGCCGTTGCGTCGAACTGCTCGTTTCGGAGAATCGAAGGTCTCCGGTGCCGCCCGAAAAG
>JAJNQF010000371.1 GCA_021154945.1 Sphingomonas sp. | reverse complement strand
CCCGCGAATGCGGGGATCCAGGACCAAGCAGCGCACCGTTCGTGGCTCCTGGATTCCCGCGTTCGCGGGAAAACGGTTTGGCCTTCGACGCGGCAAACAATGCCGGACCGGAACCTTGACGTGTTACTGTCGCGCGGGGGGTCATGCGTCGACCTTGTCGATCAGGTGCACGCCGCCACGTCCGACCGAGACGAGCAGCCGGCGGCCCTCGAAATCGATCACCGCGAGGCGCAGGCCCGGCGAGATCATCATCGTTTCCTTGACGCCGATCAGTCGCGTCGAGGGCTTGCCCGGGATCCGGCTCTCGAACTTGCGCCACAGATACAGGCAGCCGAACATCAGGCCGCACACGAGTGGCAGCAGGATCACGAGCTTGAGGATATAGGTCCAGAGCATCGGGTTCAGCCGCGCTTGTCGGGCGACACGAGCTCGGTCATCCGCACGCCGAAACGTTCGCCGACCGTGACGACTTCGCCGCGCCCGATCAGGGTGCCGTTGACGAACACGTCCAACAACTCGTTGGCCTGGCGATCGAGCTCGATCACGCTGGATTCGCCGAGCGCGAGCAGCTCGCGCAGCGTCAGGCTGGTCGAGCCGATCTCGACGGTCAGCTTGACGTCGACATCCTGGAGCAGCCGGAAATTGGCGGCGACGGCAGCATCTACGGGGAAGCCTCCGGTCATGTCGTTCATGCTGCAAATCCTTCGTCGAAACGTGTAATCGAGGTGAGCTGGATGGCGGCGAAGCCGTTGGACGTACCGACCGTGCCGCAGCCGAGCCGGTTGTTGCCGACCATCACTGGCACGTCGCCCGAGATGGTGATCGGGATCACGTCGCCGGGCTTCAGGTCCATCAGCATGGTCAGCTTGACGACCGGCTCGGCGAGCACCGAGCGGATCGGGAAGCGCACGTTCATCGCGGCCCGCGTCAGCTCGGTGCGCCACGCCGGATCGGGCTCGGCCGACTTGCCGACGACCTTGGCGGTGAGCGACGGCGCATGCGGCTTTAGCGCGGAGACGGGGTAGACGAGATCGAGGAACACTGGCTTTGCCGCCCCTGCGGCGATCCCGAAGCGCGTGACGATCATCGCATCCTCGCCGTCGAGATCGGCGATCATCGCGGGGTTCACCTCGACGCGCGTCGGCAGGAAGTCGAACCGCGCCATCGGCTCCCACGCGGTCTTCAGCGGCGCGGCGATCATCTGGCCGATCCGCGCGACCATCGCTTCGGCGGCCGGTGAGAACTCGGTCGGCAGCGTGTGCGGCGCGGCGCCGGTACCGCCGAAGAACATGTCGAGCAGCTCGAGCACGAACTTGCCGTCCATGATGCACAGCGCCTGCGCCATCCCCGGCGTCATGATCAGCGGCAGCCACGCGGTCAGCGTATCGCTCCGCTCGGCGCGGTAATCGGTGAAGCGCTGGACCACCAAGGGCTCGGCCCAGCAGCGGACCTCCTGGCGGAGCAACGGCTCGAACACGCCGCGCAACCCCCGCGCGAACCGTGCGGAGAGATGCTGCAGCGAATGCAGGTCGCCGAACGGATTGAGCTTGGCCCCGCCGAGCACGCCCTGATGCAGCACGCCGTCTTTGGGCGCGCCGGACCGATCCCGGTCGCGCCGTTCGCGCGTCTTTGCTGAGCCCT
Source organism: Sphingomonas sp. (assembly GCA_021154945.1). GTDB lineage: Bacteria > Pseudomonadota > Alphaproteobacteria > Sphingomonadales > Sphingomonadaceae > Sphingomonas. The sequence goes on along the minus strand of JAJNQF010000371.1, from coordinate 12,050 downwards.
CGTTAACCATGCCTCACTGAACAACGAAACTGGTAAAGTAAACGTTACCGATGCCGCCGAAGCCTTCCTTCTGCTTGAGCGTATCGTTGATCGCTTTGGCGAGGCGGACCTGCAACTGACGCTTGCCGTCGCTGCTCATCACCTGCTCTTCGGTGGTGTCGCCGAGCGCCATCAGGATTGCCGAACGCACTGCGATATCGTTGGTCTTGAGGTTGGTGATGACGGTGTCGTCGTACGGCGTGGCGACCGCGATGCCGACCTGGACGAAGTGCGGCGAGTCCTGGAGATTCGAGGTGAATTCCTTTTCCATCGGGTAATAGGTCGACGCGTATTTGTCGCCGCCCTCTCCTGCGGGGGGCTTCATGCCGTGATTTTCGGGCGCGGCTTCAGCGCCGCCGCCATGACCGCCGCCCTCGTCGCCGCCCTCGCCAGCATGCTTCTGCTCGCTCTTGGGGACGAGCTTGGGCTTGCCGTCGTCGACCGCCGCGTGACCGCCGCCGAGCAACCCGGCGTTGCTGGCATAGACGCCCGCGCCGACGCCGCCACCGACCAGGACCAGCAGCGCACCGCCGCCGATCAGGATCGTCTTCATCTTGCCCTTTTTCTTGGGCGCTGCGTCCGCAGTATCTTTCTTGTCGGCCATATCGGGGTCCTTCGGTTCAAGCGATTCGGGTGTCTTCGGTGAGCGCGGCGTCCACCGCCGGCGAAGCCGCGGTGCGAGTCGGGGCTTGCGGCGTCGCAGGGGGGCGGTGCTGGCCGTTGTTCGCGGCGCCGTCGTTTGGCGTGCCCTGGCCAAGCGATCCCTGGGCAAGCGATCCTTGGCCAAGCGATCCCTGGACAAGCTTCAGCCCGCGCGCTTCGGCGAGTTCGACGAGCCGTGGCTGGGCGTCCTGCAACAGGGTGCGCGTTGCGCTCTGCTCGGCATGGAAATGGACGCGGACGGTGTCGCCGTCCTTTCTCATCGATACGTCGATCGCACCGAGCGCATCGGGGATGAGGCGAATCCGGGTGTCGCCGGCGTCGGCGGCATCGCGGAGGATCTCGATCCGTTCGATCATCGCGTGCGGCCAGCGATCCTGGCGCATGTCGAGCGGCGCCTGCTGCGTCTCGGCCGTCCTGATCGCCGATGACGATACGGGCGCGCCGGTCACCAGCGAGGATATGGTCGGGTCCGCCTTGTCGCGATCGTCGCGCGGCCTGGTCGCGGCCTGGATCGCCGCGCCGAACACCTGGCTTGCCGACGCGACAATACCCGGCAGCGGCTGGATCGCGTCGGGTCGGGCCGCGGCCAGTGCGACGGGCGCGGTGGCTACAGTCGAGACCCAGCGCGTCATGGCGTTGTTCGGGTCGATGCCGGTCGATACGGGGGCTGCGTCGGTGAGCTCGGGCGACGCCGGAGTATCGCCTCTGCCCGTGGATGCCGGACCCGTGAGGGAAGGCAAGACGGATGTCGGCACGATGGGTGCCGCCACTTGTGTCGGCGGGGCGGTGATCGGTGGAAGGGTCGCGAGGGCGACCGGCAGGCTCTGCGCGGAACTGGAAGCAAGCGTCGCGTTGCTCGTGACGGCGGACGAAGGGCGTGTATCGGCAACGGCTGGCGGAGGCGGTGTGGGCGCGGGTGCGGTCGTCTCTTCCGTCTGCGGTGCTGCGGCCTGCGCTTGCTGGCCAGCCTTGCCCGTCGTGCGGGAGGGCGTGGCGTCGGCGAACTTGCTGACAGACGATGGAAGTCCTGGCGATAGCGGGGCCGTCGCAGTGCTGTCATCCGTACGCGACGTATCGGCGACATCGACGGCGATCGCGACGACCGGCGAGGGGAGAACCGCCAGTTGCGGCGCGAGCGGCATCTCTATCGCCACGGTTGGGCTTGCCGGCGTCGGGGCATCGGCCGGCTGCTCCGTGGCTTCGTCCGCGGCAGGCCCATCCTTGGGGCGGGGATCGCGGCGTATCCCGGCGAACGCCATCGGTCGGGCGATACGTACGACCGGGGCGGGGATCGCGACCGGCTCGGCTTTGCCGGCGGCGGGCGGCGCAGTTTCGACCAATTCGGGCGTCAGGGTGCTTGCCGGAAGCAGTGACGGCTTTGCAATCGCCAGTGTCTGCGCGGGGTGTGGTATGAGTATGGGCTGCCATTCCACCGCTTGGTCACCGGCGGGCGTCACGGTCGGCAAGACGTTGCCGGTTACGGCGGCGTCCTGCAGGATGACGGCATCCGGAGCGATGCCCGGAAGGGGGACGAGCGGCGTCGGCACCGACGGTGCAGGCGGCAGGCCGGGGGACGCACCCTCGTCGGACGCATCTTTTGCCTGTGCAAAGGAATCGGCGAAATCGACCACTGTCCGCCCGTTCTGCACGGCCGGCGATCGTGTCTGCGCGGGGAGAACGGGAGAAAGGACGGCGGTCTGGATCATGCAGAATACTCGTTCGGGCGATCGGCACGCAGCCGCATAGCCCTCCCTCAGCAAGGATCGTGCCGAACCTTCCGAAACGCCGGCGCTTCCTCCATCGCGCGGATCGCCTTGAGCACCGCGTCGGCGTCGGCGCGCGCGAGCAGCTTCTCGACCGCGCTTTGATCGCGCTTGGCGGCGCGGGTTGCTTCGGCGGCGCGCTCGACGCGATTTTCGGCCGCCTGCACGCGTTCGACCGCGGCATTGGCGGATTGTTGCAGGCGGTCGCGGTAATGTGCCGACGCGCCCAGCGAGACTGCGGCGCGCGTTTCGTGGATCGGCGCGACGGCTTCGGCGAGCAGTGCGATGCGGCGGGAAAGCGCCTGTTCGCTGGCGAACTTGTCGTGCGCGCGGGCTTCGTCGGCGCGGGTCAGCCCGAGCTGAAGCGTGCGGACGCGGTGGATGCGCGCCAGCGTCTTGCTACGGGCCTCCGCCATCTCAGCCGCCGAACACGCCGGTCAGTTCGGCGACCGCATCGTTCAATGAGACGGTCTCGTCGGCGTCCTGGCGGATATATTCCATGACTGCCGGGTGGCAGGCGATGGCGGCGTCGATCGCAGGGTCGGCGCCGTGGCGGTAGGCGCCCATCAGCACGAGGTCGCGGTTTTCCTCATAGGTGGCGAGGTGGCGGCGGAGCGTCCGCGCCGCCTTGGCATGGGGGGCGTCGACGATGTCGGTCATCACGCGGCTGACCGACGGGCCGATGTCGATCGCGGGATAGACGCCGCGCTCGGCGAGGTGGCGGTTGAGGACGATATGGCCGTCGAGGATCGAGCGCGCCGAATCGACCACCGGGTCGTTGCCGTCGTCGCCGTCCGCCAGCACCGTGTAGATCGCCGTGATCGAGCCACCGGTGTGGACGTCGACGCCCGCGCGTTCGATCAGGTTCGGCAGCATCGCGATGGCGGACGGCGGATAGCCCCGTGCGGAGGCGGGTTCGCCGAGCGCCAAGCCGATCTCGCGACCGGCATGGGCGACGCGGGTCAGCGAATCCATGATCAAGAGGACCTTCTTGCCTTCGTCGCGGAAGGATTCGGCGATCGCGTGCGCCCGGAGTGCGCCGCGGATGCGGAGGACGGGGGAATGGTTGGCGGGGACGGCGACGACGACCGAGCGCTTGCGCGCTTCGCCGGCGACCTTGGTTTCTAGGAAGTCGGCGACTTCGCGGCTGCGCTCGCCGATCAGGCCGATGACGATCACGTCGGCCTGCGCCGCGCGGACGATCATGCCGAGCAGGACTGACTTGCCGACCCCCGAGCCCGCCATGATGCCGACGCGCTGGCCCTGGCCGATCGTCAGCAGCCCGTTGATCGCGCGGACGCCGACGTCGAGCGGTTCGAGCACGCGGCCCCGATCGAGTGGCGACTGGAGCTTGCCGGCCAGTGGCCAGCGACCGGCGCCACGGATCGGGCCGAGCCCGTCGATCGGCTTGCCGGCGCCGTCGACCACGCGACCGAGCAGCGCGACACCGACTTCGGCCTCACCCGGAGGGCCGATCGGCTTGACCGGCGCGCGCGGCAGTAGCGCGGCGGGGCCACCCAGGTTCATCATCAACGTGCGGCCGTTGCGGAAGCCGATGACCTCGGCCTCGACGCTCGCCGCGCCTTCGCCGACCTGGCAGACGGTGCCGACCGGCAACGTCAGGCCGACCGCTTCCATGAGGAGGCCGTCGAACGAGGCGAGACGGCCCGAGACCTTTGGCTTGGCGACGAAATCTGCGTTGGAGAGGGTTTCGAGATAGTCGGCGGTAAAGCGGTTCAGCATTTGGGCACCGGCACGCGGTCGATCGCCTGTGCGAGTTGATCGAGCCAGAGTTCGGGGCCGTCCTCGACGATGGTCGATGCGCTTTCGAGTACGAAGCTGCCGCGCGCGACGCCCGGATCGCCCGCGGCGAAGATCGTTTTCGGCAGGCGGCCTTCGAGCAATGCGACATCGTCCGGGTGGACGCGGAGCAGCGCCGATTCGGCGGAGTCCGACAGGAGTTCGGCGGCGGTCTCGATCCGGCCGGCAAGGACGTCGGGCGCGATGCCGACTTCGCCGACCAGTTTCGAGACCAGGAACAGCACGGTCTGGCGGAGTTGGGCGGCGACGCGCTCGCGGTCGATCCGGTCGCCGCCCAGCGCGCTGGCGAGATCGCCGAGCAACGCGGTGTCGCGCGCTCCAGCGTCCCGCGCGGCAGCGGCCGCAGCGGCGAGACCCTCGGCGTAACCGGCGGCATGCGCGTCGGCGAGCGGATCGATGAACGAGGATTCGCTGACCGGATCGAGCGGATCCCAGCCCGCGGTCGGGTTCACGTCCTTGTCCGCCGGGCTGAAATGTTTCGGCGCACTCGTCTCCGTGATGGGTTGCGAGGTGAAGCTCGGCGACGAGAAATTGCTCGTCGGACGTGGTGCCGCACGCTCGCGGATATCCGCCGCGGCGAACCCGGACGGCGGCGCGAACGCGCTCGCCAGGACGTGCGCCGTCGTCGTGTGACGCGACGCGAAGCCCGCGGTGAAGCCGTTAGACATAATCGTCTTCGCCCCCGCCCATCTGGATCGTGCCGTCCTTGGCGAGCCCGCGCGCGATCGCGATCATCGCCTTTTGCGCTTCGAGCACTTCGGCGAGCTTCATCGGCCCGCGTGCTTCCATCTCGTCGCGAATGCCGTCGGCGGCACGCGCCGACATGCAGCCGAGGAAACGGTTGCGAATCGTCTCGTCGACGCCCTTCAAGGACTTGGTCAGGATCTCGCTGTCGACGTTGCGGATCAGCGTGCCCAGATTCTTGTCGTCGAGTTCCAGGAGGTTGTCGAAAACGAACATCGCTTCCTCGATCGCTTTTGCGACGTCGCGGTCGATCTTGAACAGCTTCGGCATGACCCGCTGTTCGGTCGCTTTGCGCGCACCGGACAGGATCTTCGCCGCCTCACGTGTGCCACCCAGCGTGACGCCGGCGCCGGTCGACCCCGTGCTGGTGCGGTTGGCGAGCAGCGTGCGCAGCGTATCGACGGCTTCGGGCGTGATCGGCCCGAGCCGTGCGATGCGGTGGAGGATGTCGGGCTGGACCGCGTCGGGCAGCAGTTCGAGGACCTGGCCGCCGACCGACGCATCGAGATTGGCGATCAGCACCGCGGCGATCTGCGGATGCTCCTTCTCGATCATCGCCGCGATCTCGGGCGCGTCGAGCCAGTCGAGCAGTTCGAGTTCGCACGCCGCCTCGGCCGGCGTGATCCGCGCGAGTACGCTCTCGGCCTTTTCACGACCCAAAGCGCGGTTCATCACCGCCTCGATCTTGGGCCGCGGGTCGAAGCCGATCGCGGTCCGCTCGCGGGCGCGGTCGACGAAATCGTCCAGCACGTCCTCGACTTCCTGCTCCGACACGTCGGCGACCTTGAACATCGCCGCACCGAGCTGACGCACTTCTTCCGGCTCCAGCTTCTGGAGGATGGCCGCGGCCTCCTCCTCGCCGACCAGCATCATCAGCACCGCGGCGCGCTCGACGCCGGTGTAGGTGCGGAGAACGACCTCGCTCACTTGGCGTCCGCCTTGATCATGTCGCGTACGGCGAGCGCCGCGCGGGTCGGATTGTCGCGCGTGAAGCCGCGGACCGCACCGATCCGGTCGTCATAGCCGCGCGTGTTCTCGAGCTGGTCGAGGCTGACGGGGGCGGCAACGCCGATCCCCGCAGCCGCGCCGTCGCCATCGACCTCGCCGATCGGCTGCCCGAAGGCGGGACGCGTCGTGGCGTCCTCGCGCTTCTTCATCAGCGCCTTGGCGATCGGGCGGACGCCGAGCAGCAGCACCAGCAGCGCGATCACGATCGCGGTGCCGTTGCGGGCGAGCACCGGCAGCCAGGCATTGTCGTACCAGGCCGGGCCGGCGGCGGCATCGGTGGCGCCGGCGAACTTGCGGCTGATGACCGTCACGTTGTCGTTGCGGGCTTGGTCGAAGCCGACCGCGCTCTTCACGAGATCGCTGATCTGGTTGATCTCCATCGCGGTGCGGCGACCCTTTTCGGGATCGCGCAGGAGCACGGCGACCGAGAGGCGCTTGACCCCGCCCGGCGTCGCGCGCGTCACCGACACTTCGCGGCCGAGGTCGTAGGCGCGCTGATACTGGTCGGACTGCTTCATCGCATCGGGCGCAGCGCCACCGGCGACCGGCTGCGCGGCGGCGCCGGGATTGCCCGTCGCCGGCTGTGGCGTCGACAGCGTGCTCGCGGCCGGCGGCGTATTGCTCAGCGCACCCGGAATACCGCCTGGAGCAGCGCCCGCGCCGTCCCTCTGATTGCCGGTCCAGTTACCCGTCTCGGCACGCAGGACGCCCTGCTTCTCATAGCTTTCGCGCGTCGCCTGGCTCTCGTCGAGATTGACGTCGGCCTGCACTTCCGCGGTGAAATTGCCTGCGCCGACCAGCGGCGTGAGCAGCGCGATCAACTGGGTGCGATACTTGTCCTCGATCCGGCGTTGGATATCGATCCGCGCGTCGCTCGCGGCGCCCGCGCCGTCGTTGCCGCCGGCCTTGGTGAGCAGCGCGCCCATCTGGTCGACGATCGTCACGGCCTCGGGCTTCATGCCCGGCACCGACGAGGCGACGAGATTGATGATCGAGCTGACCTGCGCATCGCTGAGCGAACGCCCGCCTTGAAGCTTGAGGATCACCGACGCCGACGGCGCAGCGTTGTCGCGGACAAACACCGACGCTTCCGGCATGGCGAGATGCACGCGCGCCTCGGCGACCGCATCGATCTCCTCGATCGACTTCGCCATCTCGGACTCGCGGGCCTGGCGGAGGCGTTCGCCTTCGACCGCGCGCGAAACGCCCATCGGCAACTGGTCGAGGATCGCATAGCCGCCCGGCGCCGCCTTCGGCAGGCCCTGGCCCGCCAGCAGCATCTTCGCGCGGCTGTAATCGTCCTCGCCGACGGTCAGTGCGCCGGTGCCTTCGTCGATGTGGCTCTTGATGTTCGCTGTGGTCAGCGCGGACGTCACCGCGGCCTTGTCCGAATCCGGCAGGCCGCTGAACAGCGTCTTCTGTGGCGGCGTCGACAGGCTCATCCACGCAAGCGCGGCGGCGGCGATCAGGCCGACCATCAGCGCCATCGGCAGCGAGCGGCGGACGGCCGGCTGCGCGAACACGCCCTTGATCTGCTGGAGGGGGTTGGCGAACCGTTCGGTTGCACCAGACGAAGCGGGGATGAGTGCGGTGCTCATGTCAGACCGGCATGCTCATGATATCCTTGTAGGCGGACAGCAGCTTGTTGCGGACCTGCAACGTGGCCTCGAACCCGACCGACGCCTGCTGGCGGGCGAGCATCACTTTCGCGATGTCGACCGTCTCGCCGCGCTCATAGCTTTCGCTGAGCTTGGCAGCCTGGGTCTGGCCATCGTTCACGCTCTTCAGCGCGGTTTCCATCGTGTCGGCAAAGCTGGTCGGCTTGACCATCTCGGTCGGCGCGACGTTCCCGGTGGCACCAGCGCGAGAGAGCGCCTGGTTGCGTTCGAGGATCTGCGAGCGCAGCGCCATGACGCGGTCGACGCTCATCGCGCCCCCACCTGCACTGGCACCGATTCCGGACACGCCGCTCATGCCGAGGCGGCCCAGTTATGGACGCTGCCGATATCGTCACCCTGCTCGCGCGCCTTGGCGAGGCGATAGCGCAGCGTGCGTTCGGAAATGCCGAGGCGTTTCGCGGTCTCGATCCGGCTGCCGTTGCAGGCCTTGAGCGTCTCGCGGATCGCGGCGAACTCGCTCATCTGGACGATGTTTCCGAGAGTTTCGGGTTCGTTCGGCGCCACAGGTGCGATCGACGTGACTGGTGCACTCCGCTGGAACGTCATCGACACGGGGCGGTCGAACACGATGTGGCTCGCCTCGATCGTGTCGCCGCCGCAGAACAACAGCGCGCGCTGGATCACGTTTTCTAGCTCGCGGACGTTGCCGGGCCAATCGTGCAGCATCAGCTGTTCGATCGCCGCATGGCTCGGCCAGGGAATGACGTTGCGGTTGCCGGCGTGACGCAGGATCAGCGTCGCGGCGAGCGCGGGGATATCCTGCGGGCGCTCGGCCAGCGACTTGGTCGCGAGCGGGAACACCGCGAGGCGGTAATAGAGATCGGCGCGGAACCGGCCGGCGGCGACTTCGGCGTGGAGATCGCGGTTGGCGCAGGCGATGACGCGGACGTCGATCGGCTGCGGCACCGACGCGCCGAGCGGCACGACCTCGCGCTCCTGCAAAACGCGGAGCAGCTTGGCCTGCAGTTGCAGTGGCATCTCGGCGATTTCGTCCAGCAAAATCGTGCCGCCGTTTGCCGCGCGGAAGAAGCCGTCGCCGCCCGACGACGCGCCGGTGAACGCGCCCTTCTGGTGCCCGAACAGCAGCGCCTCCAGCATCGATTCGGGGAGCGCCGCGCAGTTGATCGCGATGAACGGCTTGTCCTTGCGTGCCGACCCGTTGTGGATGGCGCGCGCCAGGACTTCCTTGCCGGTGCCGGTCGGGCCGTTGATCAGCACGGTGATGTCGGCGGCGGCGACGCGCTCCGCGAGGGCGAGCAGCGCGAGTGATTCAGGGTCGGCGGCGGTCGGCATTTCCGGGCCGCCGATCAGGGCGCGCGCGAAGCCGTTGCCGACCGCGGTGTCCTCGGCGGCGAAGCTGATCCGCGCCGGCGCACCGTCACGCGACGGGGTCACTTCACGACCTTCGCAGCCGATCACGACGGTGCGGGCGGGGGCGGTGATGCCCTCGCCGTCCGCCACCAGAAACAGGTCGTTCGCTCCCGGCTGTGCCGTCTCGAACGAGCCTACGCCGAACCCCTGCGCACGAAGCGACGAGACGAGCGCATATTTCCGCGAAGTGACTGCGGCTGACGGAAAAATCGAACGCATGGTGTTCCCCCTGGACGATTCGAGAAGTGCACCCAGGTTGGTAAACTTGTGGTTAAACGCTGCCGTCCACCGGCAAATTTTGTCCGGGCGCGTCCGCGCGGACACACGCGGTGCGCTTGCCCGTGCACGACCGCGCGTACGCCCCTGTGCGAGCCAGCGTGCGAGCCCGTGTGCGAACCCGTACGCGAGGGGCAATTTTTTCTCTTAAGTCGTCGGGAAGGCGGCCGTTACTCATCTCGACGGCACGGGGTTTTCGCCATGGGGGCGGCGCGGATCGTCGGAACATTTACGGAGATTTCGCTATGACTGTCATTGGTACCAACGTCTCGGCCATGCGCGCGGCCAACGCTTCAAACGCAGCCAGCAACGCTCTCGCGACCTCGATGGAGCGCCTGTCGACCGGTAAGAGCATCAACTCGGCCAAGGACAACGCAGCAGGGCTTGCCATCGCATCGTCGATGACTTCGCAGATTCGTGGCATGAACCAGGGCATTCGCAACGCCAACGACGGCATCTCGATGGCCCAGACAGCAGAAGGCGCACTCGAAGAAGTGACGAACAACCTTCAGCGCATGCGCGAACTTGAAGTTCAGAAGGGCAACGGCACGTATTCTGTCAGCGACCAAGCCAACATTAAGCTAGAGCAGGATTCGTTGGCCAAGCAGATCACGAACGTCCTCACCAACACTGAATTTAACGGCGTGAAACTGTTTTCAGGTACTGCGCCGGTCGCCCCAGCAACTACTACGACGGCGAAGAAAATCGATATCCAGGCTGGCGCGAATGCGAGCGACGTCATCGAGTTGGATCTCGGAACGAGCCTTGCCGAAGCTGCGACGGGCACAGGATCCAGTCTTACTGGCGGCGTCGGCAGCGTTGTAATTGCAACGACTGTTGCAGGCCCCCCCGCGACGACCACGATCGCAGCGGGTGGCGACCTCAGCGATTATGATGATGCAATCTCGCTCGTATCCAACCGTCGTGCATCGCTCGGCGCGGCGCAGAACCAGCTCCAGTCGGCGGTCAACAACCTGACCTCGAACTCGACCAACCTGTCGGACGCCAAGAGCCGTATCGAGGACACCGATTTCTCGTCCGAGACGACCGCGCTCGCCAAGGCCCAGATCCTGAGCCAGGCATCGACCGCGATGCTGAGCCAGGCGAACCAGAGCCAGCAGAGCGTCCTGAAGCTGCTTCAGTAATCCGGACCGGCACCGGCACCGCCCCCCCAAAGGGTGTCGGTGCCGATCGGACCCGCCTTGCTTCCCAGAAGCTGGGGGCGGAGAAAACCTCGGTGGCGCAAGCTACCGGGGTTTTCGCGTATTTGGCTGCACGTCCATTGCGCCAAGCTCGGCAACCAAGCGCGCTATCAAAACGAAAACGACGATATGATCAGGATGCCGGTCTGCATTTCCTCTTTATAGCGCACGTTGGTCTCGCCTGGAGGCAGGGGTAAGTCAGCAACGATACCGTCGCCGAGCACGCGCGTGTTCGGATCCACTACCGCACCGATGCCGAGATTGAAGCTCTCGTCACCCGTGCCGCGACGGAAGCCCACCATCACCCCGATGCCGACCGATTCGATGATGTCCTTCGTTCCCGGCTGAAGCGCGATGAACGGGCCGACGCCCCAGGTCTCCTGCTCGGGCGGGTTACCAGGCGTGAAAAAGTAATGAGATTCGAGCATGATCCGGGCTCGGCCGTTATCCTCGTCGTTGACGCGAACGATCCCGTTGACGATCGACGCGTCGCTCACCCGATCGCGATCGCCGTTGGCGAGCGTGAACGAGATTCCGACGCCGAATTTCAGGCCGGCGAAGTCGTTGGTTGCTCCCGGAGTTCGGTCATCGTCGTCATCCTTCGCGCCGGTGGCCGGCTTTTCATCAGCAGGTTCCGACCTTGCCGGATCGCCACGCGTGGATGTGCGGGATCGGTCTTGGGAATCGGTCGCGCCGGATTGCGCCATCGCCATAGCCGGCGCGACGGCCAGTATCGCAGCGCCTGCTAAAGCATAGTTCCTGTACGACATGGATGCCCCCCGAATGGTTCGGTGAGCATGATGTTACCTGCACAGGCGAGCGTATACAGGAGGTGGCTCCGTATCGGAGTCAACACTTCCTTCCGCGGCTCAGGCGAATTCAGATTTGCCGGGCGAGGGCCTTCTTCAACTTTGCGTGCGCCGATGCCTTGATCTGGCAGACCCGTGCCGAGCCGACGCCGAAGACTTCGCCGATCTCTTCTAGGTTGAGTTCCTCGACATAGTAGAGCTGGATCACTTGCGCCTCGCGTTCGGGGAGTGCGGTGATCGCTTTGATCAGGGCCTCGCGCATGTCGCTGTCGGCGAGCTGCTCGAACGCGTCGGGCGTGCCGTCGGCGAACCACGGCAGGTCGTCCGCATACATCTCGTCGATCGAGTCGAAGCGGAGTGCGTCGGCGGTGACGTAGTCGGTGCGGAGTTTTTCGATCGTCACGCCGATATGCTCTGCGATCATGTCTTCTCCCGGGGCTTTCCCCGTGCGGGCGGTGAGCGTCGAGATCGCCTCGGCGTATTGGCGGCGGCGACGCATTGCGCCGCGCGTGCTCGTGGCCTGGCGGCGGAGTTCGTCGATCATGCTGCCGCGCAAACGCGTGATAAGGTAGGTCTTGAACGGAAGCCCGCGTTCATCGAAATTCGCGGCGGCCTCGACCAGCGCGACCAGGCCGACCTGGATCAGGTCCTCGACTTCGACGCTGCTGCTCATGC
>JAJNQF010000335.1 GCA_021154945.1 Sphingomonas sp. | reverse complement strand
GACCCCTCCCGCAAGCGGGAGGGGAGAATCAGCTTCGCGGCAACTGCGACGTCGGGTCCACCGGCGTCCGTCCCTTGCGCAGTTCGAAGTGCAGTTCGGGACGGTCCGCAAACCCAGTGTCCCCCGTCAACGCGACCGTCTGCCCGCGCTTCACGCTCTGCCCGCGTTGCACGAGCAGTTTCGAGGCGTGGCCGTAGACGCTCGTCCAGCCGCCGCCGTGCTTGATGATCACCAGCCCACCCAGTGCGGCGATGCCGTCGCCGACATAGGCGACGACGCCGTCCGCCGCCGCATGGATCGGTGTCGACATCGGCACCGCGATCTTGATGCCGTCGTTGCGCTCGCCGCTCGCGCCGGGGCCGAAGCGCTTCACGACCTTGCCGTCGACCGGCCACAGGAACCCGCCGCTCGCCAACCGCGCCGGCCCGGTTACCACAGCGTTCGACGGCAGCACGCGGCGCGGCGTCGCGATCGGTTTGGCCGGCGCCTGGTTGCTCGCCAGCGCGGGCTCGCCGCCGGTCAGGATGTCGTCGATGTCGAGCGTGAAGGCTTGCGCGCGCTCCGCGGCGCTGGGCCTGCCGCCGCCGGGCGCATCGGGGATCAGGACGCGCTGGTCGGCGCGCAGCACATAGGGTTCGACCAATGCATTCGCCGTGACGATCCGCGACCATTCGACGCCGTAGGCGCGGGCGATCGCGATACCGGTCTCGCCGCGTCGGACCTGGTGATAGCGTCCGCCCGGGATCCTCAGCCGCTCACCGGTCTCGATCGTGTATGGCGAACCGAGATCGTTGGCGCGCGCGATGGCTTCGAGGCTCGCCCCGCTGCGATCGGCAACCCGGCTCAGCGTATCGCCGGGCTGCACCACGTAGGTCGTGTCGGGGATCGTCTTCGCGTCAGCGCGGACTTGGCGCGCCTCCCACGCGGGTCGCGGCGCGGGCAGGGTGGTTACTTCGCCGGTATCGCGGCCGGGGCGATCATCGGACCTGTCCCGCGGTATCGGCTCGTCCCGTCGCGGCGGCGGCGTATCGCGCTGGGCAGGCGGGTTTCGGTACGGGCGCGGAGGACGACTCTCCGGAGCAGGCCGACCATAGCCGGCGGGGCGTTCGACCTGCGGAATGCACGCGGCGAGCCCGAGCAACGGCAGCGTCGCTGCCGCGATCAGGGCACCGCCGCGCCGCATCAGCGATAGGCCCGGGCGAGCATATCCATGGACTCGAAATGCGTCAGGTCGAGATGCAGCGGCGTCACCGACACATACCCGTCCGCGGTCGCTTCGAGATCGGTCGCGTGCGCCGGCGTCTCGACGGTCCGGCCGAGCGCGAACCAGTGATATTCATAGCCGCGTGGATCGGTGTTGCTGACGATCTGCAACCGGCCATAGTCGCGGAAACCCTGGCCGACGACGCGCACGCCCTTCACCGCATCGGCGTGGCCGGCGGGGAAGTTGATGTTGACCAGCGTCCGCGGGGCGAGCGGCGCGTCGACCAGTGGTCGCAGCACGCGCTCGCCCCACGCCGCCGCGGCCTCGAACGGCACGCTGTCGCCCATGCCCTCGCGGCTGTAGATCTGGCTCAGCGCGATCGACCGGATGCCGCCGAGCGCACCCTCCATCGCCGCCGAGACCGTGCCCGAATAGGTCACGTCCTCGGCCAGGTTGGCGCCGCGGTTGACGCCCGACAGGATCAGGTCGGGCGGGCAATCCTTCATGATCTTGGCGAGCGCCATCATCACCGCATCGGTCGGGGTGCCTGCGACCGCGTACCGCTTCTCGCCATGCTTCCGCACGCGGATCGGCCGCGACAGCGTCAGCGAATGGCCGGCGCCCGACTGTTCCTCGGCTGGCGCCACCACCCAGACATCGTCGGACAATGTCCGGGCGATCGTCTCCAGCACCTTGAGGCCGGGCGCGTGATAGCCGTCGTCGTTGGTCAGCAGGATCCGCATCAGCGCTTCGGCTCCAATACCGTCAGCCCACCGAGATACGGCTGGAGCACCGCCGGGACCGCGACCGAGCCGTCCTCCTGCTGGTAATTCTCCAGCACCGCGACGAGCGCACGGCCGACCGCGAGCGCCGAGCCGTTGAGCGTGTGGACGAACCGCGTGCCCTTCTCGCCCTCGGGCCGATAGCGCGCGTTCATCCGGCGCGCCTGGAAATCGGTGCACGTCGAGACGCTGCTGATCTCGCGGTAGCGCGCCTGGCCCGGCAGCCAAACTTCAAGATCATAGGTGCGTGCCGCGGTGAAGCCCATATCGCCGGTGCATAGGAGCATCCGCCTGAACGGTAGCTGCAACGCGTCGAGCACGCCTTCCGCGCACGCCGTCATCCGCTCGTGCTCGGCCTCCGACATGTCGGGCGTGACGATCGAGACCATCTCGACCTTGTCGAACTGATGCTGGCGGATATAGCCGCGCGTGTCGCGCCCCGCCGCGCCTGCCTCGGAGCGGAAGCACGGCGTCAGCGCGGTGAAGCGCAGCGGCAGTTCGGCCTCGGTCAGGATCTGTTCGCGGACGATGTTGGTGAGGCTCACCTCGGCAGTCGGGATCAGCCAGCGACCATCGGTGGTGCGGAACAGGTCTTCCGAGAATTTCGGCAGCTGGCCGGTGCCGAACACGGCTTCGTCGCGGACGAGCAACGGTGGCGACACCTGCTCGAAACCGGCCTCGGCGACGTGATCCAACATGAACTGGCCAAGCGCGCGTTGCAGCTTGGCCGCGGGGCCGCGGACCAGCGTGAAGCGTGCGCCCGCCATCGCCGCGCCGGTCTCGAAATCTAGGCCGATCGCTGGGCCGATCGCATCGTGTTCGCGGGCGGTGAAGGCGAACGTCGTCGGCGTACCGCGGGTGTGGACGAGCGCGTTATCGTCCTCGCCGCCACCTTGCGGCACGTCCGCCGCTGGCAGGTTGGGGAGCGCGGCCAGCATGTCGCCGAGTTCGGCGCTCAGCCGTGCCTCGTCGGCCTCTAGTGCCGGCAGTGCTTCCTTCAGGCTCGCGACTTCGGCCATCAGCGCCGACGCCTTGGCCTCGTCCTTCTGCGCCTTGGCCTGGCCGATCGCCTTCGACAATTCGTTGCGGCGGGTCTGTGCGGTCTGCGAGTCCGCGATCGTCGCGCGGCGCTGTTCGTCGAGTATCACCAGCGAAGCGGATTGCGGTGCAAAGCCTCGCTTGGCGAGGGCGGCGTCGAAGGCGGCGGGATCGTCGCGGATCAGGCGTATGTCGTGCATGATCGGGCTATGCCGAGGCGGCGGGGCACGCGCAAGGCGGGGCACCTTCACGATCCTCCCCCGCCAGGGGGGCAGCTCTCTTGAGCTGACGGAGGGGGGAGGACACGGAGCCGACGTTGCCTTTGCCTCCCCCTCCGTCTGGCAGAGCCAGCCACCACCCCCTGGCGGGGGAGGACCGAGGGAGCGCAACCTCTCGCGTTCTCGACGCGTTCACCACATGTACGCATAGCGAAAAGGAGAGACACGCATGCATCTTCCCCACAACTCCGTCGTGCTCGTCGCGGACGGCCGGAAAATGCTGTTCCTGCGCAACGAGGGCGACAACGACTATCCCAATTTCGTGGTCGAGAAGGCGCAGGAACAGGACAATCCGGCGACGCGCGATCAGGCGACCGATTCCGCCGGCCGCGCCTCGTCTCCGCAGGGTGGCGTACAGAGTTCGGTCGAGCCGACCGATTTCCACCAGATCGAGGAAGATCGCTTCGCGGCGGACGCCGCCGACTTCCTGAAGACCGGTGCGCTCAAAAACACGTACGACTCGCTGATCGTCGTCGCGCCGCCGAAAACGCTCGGCGAGCTGCGCAAGCATTATCACAAGGAAGTCACCAGCCGCCTCAAGGGCGAACTCGACAAGGACCTGACCGGGCATCCGATCAAGGACATCGAGAAGGCGCTCCAGAACGCCTGACCACGGAAACAGAAAAGGCCCCGTCGGAGCATATCCGGCGGGGCCTTATTTCTACGCGGTATTCCGGTGCTTAAGCGGCAATCGCCTTTGGCTTAGCAAAACGCTTGCGCGCCACCAGAGCTGCTGCCGCCGCACCGAACAACAATATCATTGGGGGTGCAGGAACAGGCGCAGGCGGACCTCCGCTCGAACCCGTGCTGCCGCTCGAACTGGCGCTGCTCGCGCTGCTGGCACTACTCGCACTGCTTGCGCTCGATCCGCTCGAACTGGCTGACGAGGCGCTGCTGCCCGATGAAGCGGAACTGCCGGACGATCCGTTGGAGCTCCAGCCACCGTTGGAATTCCAACCGCCGTTCGATCCCCACCCCTTGCTGCTCGACCCATAGCCAGAGGAACTCGCGCTGCTGGCGGACGACGCCGAAGACGCGGAGGAGGCCGATGACGCGCTGCTGCCAGAGGACGACACGTCGCCACTAGAGCCGCCTGAGGCGGACGAGACATTACCACTGGAGCCGCCCGAGGCCGACGAAACATTGCCGCTGGAACCGCCGGTCGAGGTCGACCCACCGCTCGACGTGGATGAGATCACGATGCTGCCACCCGATCCACCACTGCCGCCGAATCCGCCGCCGAAACCACCACCCAGTCCACCGCCGAAAAAGCCGCCGCTGCCGCCGACTACGACCGGCGCGCCGCCGGCACCGCCGCCACCGATGAACCCTTCGCCGACCGGCGCGGGAACCGGCGTTGCTCCCGCCACGGTGACGATCGTGGGCGCGCAGGTTGTACGCGTCGTGGTGGTGACGCGGCGAACGCGGGGTCGCGCTGCTGCGACCTGAGGACGGGCGACCCGCTTGACCAGCACGCGCTTGGCGTTGGCGGTTCGCGTCGGGCGCTCGGCAACGTGCACGGCACCACCGCCGATCAGGGCACCTCCACACGCGCACGCGCATAATTTGGCCAAAGCCATCCGCACCGACATATCGTCACTCTTTCGTTGCCGGCACCCTCGTGTTGCCGGATCCCCGCCTGCAGCCTTGGTTTACTGCTATCCGACTAACTGCAAAACAAACCGTTAAGCGCAAGCGGATTAACCATATCCGAAACGGTAAATGAACCATTTATGCGACGGTCGATGCCCAAGCCAAGCTTAACGTGCCGGGCTGGGACACAAGTCGAACGAATGTGAACCATGTCGCCGGCTACCACGGAATCGTGGGATATTGCGGGGGTGTGACACCTTCGTGAGTAGTAATGTTATAAAATGTCGGAAACGGCGGCAGATGCGCAAGTCCGGTCGCTTGTGGTCCCGATGGCGTACGACTATAGGCGCTTTCACCATTTGGGGGCGGCCTTTGGAGATCGGCGAGGTCGATCCGACGGGGCCAGAGGGAGAGTGGTATGGCGACCGTGATGAATCGTATGGACGATACCGGAAATTTCAATCGCGACCCGGCGAACGACGGCGGGGCCGACGGGTATCGACCCGAACCCGACGAGCCGTTCATGAGCCTGAAGCAGCAGGCGTATTTTCGCCGGAAGCTACAGGACTGGAAGGACGCCATCCTACGCGAATCGCAGGAAACGCTCTCGCAACTCCAGGTCGATTCGCTGCGGGAGGCCGATCTTACCGACCGCGCCTCGAGCGAGACCGACTGGTCCATCGAACTGCGTACGCGTGACCGGCAACGCAAGCTCGTGTCGAAGATCGAGGCGGCGATCCGCCGGATCGACGAGGGCGAATATGGTTATTGCGAAGTGACGGGCGAGCCGATCAGCCTCGCACGGCTCGAAGCCAGGCCGATCGCGACGATGACGGTCGAGGCGCAGGAACGTCACGAGCGGAACGAGAAGGTGTCTCGCGAGGACTGATAGCCCGGTCCTCGGCTTGGCGCGGACTTGCCGGCGCGGACTTGGCCGGCGCGGACTTGTATGTCTCCGATCAGCCTTTACGGCTTGTCAGTACGACGAACGGACGAGGTACAGGATGCGAATGGCCAGCTTCTACCCCAGCGTCGACCAGTGCAGGGGCGTTCGTGATGGGGCGTCGGTCGGTCCGGGACATGGTCGGCTATGACTCGGCAAAGCGACGTCTTAAGCGGTGCCGATATCGATGGCGGTAAACGACAGCGTTCACGCGACAGTTTGGTCCTGACGGCGCAAATTCGCCTTGATCGTGAAACAGGTCTTCGGGAAGTGCGGGTTCGCAATCTGTCCGCTGGTGGGCTGATGGTCGAACTCGACGAAGACGCCGACGTCGGAACACCGGTCATGATAAAATTGCAGGGCATCGGCGAGGTCGACGGCAAGATAGCGTGGTGCACCGAAGGCCGTATGGGGATCGCGCTCGATTCGCTGATCGACCCTGACAAGGTGCCGAGGCCGTCCGGATCGAGGTAATCACCGACCAATCAGACTTAGGGCGGGGCAGGCTTTTTTCCGAAGCCCGAGCAGTGTTGGTCGCGGAATTGCACGGAAATCGCCCCCCGGAGCTTGGCCGGGGAGCGGTGGACATTACCGTTAGAGGCTGACGATCTCTTCCTTCAGACGCAGTTTCTGTTTTTTGAGTCCCGCCAGCAATGCCGTGTCAGGCAAGGGGCGATGGATCTCTTCGGCGATCCGCCGATCCAGCACGGCGTGCTTGGTTTCCAAAGCTGTCTGATGTGTCGTCTGCACGGTGGGATACCTCCTGCATTCGGGTTG
>JAJNQF010000333.1 GCA_021154945.1 Sphingomonas sp. | reverse complement strand
GGGGCCCAATTGGGGGGACAGCTATGACGATGGACAGCGCAACGTTATTGCCACCTTGCCAATTGGGCCCCGGCCTTCGCCGGGGTGGTCTGGAGGTGCTGCAGTCCTCGTAACATCAACCGACCGACGCCCCCCGTTGACGCGATCACCGCATCGCAGCATGTCCTGACCATGCGCTTCTTCTCCGACAACGCCGCCACCATCCACCCGCAGGTCATGGCCGCGATCGCCACCGCCGACACGCTCGACACCGCCTATGCCGGCGATGCGTGGAGCCAGCAGCTCGACGGCCACCTGTCCGAGCTGTTCGAGACCGACGTCGCAGTGCTCTGGGTCCCCACCGGCACCGCCGCCAACTGCCTCGCGCTCGCCGCATTGTGCCCGCCGCACGGCGGCATCGTCTGCCACCGCGACGCGCACATCCAGAACGACGAGGGTGGCGCGCCCGAATTCTACACCCACGGCGCCAAGCTGTTCCTCGCCGACGGCGACGGCGCGAAGCTGACCCCCGACACGATTCGCACGGTCATCGACGCGATCCCCGACGACGTCCACCGCGTCCAGCCGCACGCGATCTCGATCACCAACGCCACCGAATATGGCCGCGTCTACCTGCCCCACGAGGTCGCGGAGATCGGCGCGCTGGCGAAGGAGCGCGGGCTTGGCTTCCACATGGACGGCGCGCGGTTCGCCAACGCCATGGTCCATGTCGGCTGCTCGCCCGCCGAGATGACGTGGCGCGCTGGCGTCGACGCGCTGAGCTTCGGCTTCGTCAAGAACGGCGCGATGAGCGCGGAGGCCTTGGTCTTCTTCAGGCCCGACCTCGCCGCCGTCACGCAATACCGCCGCAAGCGCGCCGGGCTATTGTTGTCGAAGGGCCGCTACCTCGCCGCGCAGATCCTGGCGATGCTCGAGAACGACCTCTGGCTCGCCAACGCCAAGGCCGCGAACGACGGTGCAGCCAAACTTGCAGCAGCCGCTGGCGACCGTCTCGTCCACCCGGTAGAGGCAAACGAAGTCTTTCTCCGCGCCACGCCGGAAGAAGCTGCGGCCCTCCGCGCAAAAGGCTTCGACTTCTACGACTGGGCAGCCGGCGAAATCCGGCTCGTCACCGCCTGGGACAGCCCGGCGGACGCGGTCGCCCTGCTCGCCGACGCGATCCAGGAGTTATGACCCCCGGCCCAACCGACCCACCACAGTCGACCCGCGCGGCAGTGCTAATCCCGTTCGGCATCGTCACGCTGATCTGGGGCTCGACCTGGCTCGTCATCCGCGACCAGATCGCGGTGGTGCCGGCGAGCTGGTCGATCAGCTATCGCTTCCTCGTCGCCGGCATCGCGATGGCGATCTACGCGAGCATCAAGCGCGAGAGCTTCCGATTCGACGCCCGCGGCTACGCGTTCGCGGCGGTGATCGGCATCGCGCTGTTCACGTTCAACTTCAACTTCGTCTACCGTGCCGAGCATTACGTCACGTCGGGCCTGGTGGCGGTGGTGTTCGCGCTTCTGCTCGTCCCCAACGCGATCTTCGGTCGCATCTTCCTCAAGCAGCGCCTCGGGCGGCAGCTGATGGTCGGATGCGCCGTGGCGATGGCGGGCGTCGCGTTGCTTTTCGTCAACGAAGCGCGCGTCGATCCGCACGGACCGCGCTCGGCGACGATCGGCATCGTCCTGACGTTGTGCGGCGTGATGGCCGCCTCGGTCGCCAACGTCATCCAGGGCAGCGCGTTCGCCAAGCGCTATCCGATGGCACCGACGCTCGCGATCGCGATGCTGATCGGCGCGAGCCTCGACGCGGCGTTCGCGTGGATCACGACCGGCCCGCCGGTGTTCGAGCCGCGCTTCGGCTATGTCGCGGGCATCCTCTATCTCGGCGTGTTCGCGTCGGCGCTCGCGTTCCCGCTGTATTTCAACGTCATCCGCGCGATCGGCCCGGCGAAAGCGGCCTATTCGGGCGTGATCGTGCCGGTGATCGCGATGCTGCTATCGACGATCTTCGAGCGCTATCACTGGTCGACGTTGGCGGTTGCCGGCGCGATATTGTCCGGGATCGGGCTTGTCATCGCGCTCAGCGCACGCAGACCGGCACGGTAGTCGGGCCACGCGGGCGTCCAGCCGAGCACGCGCTTCGCCTTGCCGTTCGCCACCCGCCGGTTCTCCTTGTAGAATCCGCGTCCCATCGCCGAGAGTTCCTCGAGCGTCACGAACGGCGGCGCGGGCATCCCGAGCAGCATCGCCGCATAGGCCACGACGTCGTTCTGCGACGCTGGCACGTCGTCCGCCAGATTATACGCCCCTGCCGGCGCATCGAACCCGGCGATCACCCCCGAGCCTATATCGTCGACGTGTGCGCGACTGAACACCTGCCCCGGCTGCTCGATCCGGTGCGCCTTACCCTGCCGCACCCGGTCGAGCGGCGAGCGACCCAGGCCATAAATCCCCGGCAACCGAAACGCCCGCGCGCCGATCGCGAGCCAGTCCGCATCCGCTGCCGCGCGGGCGCTCCGCCGGCCACCACCGGTCGGCGCAGTCTCGTCCACCCACGCGCCTTGAGCGTCGCCGTACACCCCGGTCGACGACAGGTATCCGAGCCACGCCCGCGTTCGTATTAGCAGCGAACCGTAACGAACGAGCACCGGATCGACCTCGTCCACCGGCGGCACCGACGACAGGATATGCGTCGCCGCCGCGATCTCTGCCGTCACCGCGTCCGTATCATCGAAGCGTAGCGTATCGCCGCGACCATCGCGCGTGGTGCCGACGACATGCCAGCCCTCGCCGGCCAGTCGCTCGGCTATCCGCCCCGCGGTGTAGCCCAGCCCGAAGACAAGCAGTCGGCTCATTTTGCCGCCCCGCCCGCTACGCCTTGCGCCATCGGGCCCTTATACAGCGTCCCGAAATAATCGCCCGCATTCCACACCGGACGCTGCGCACCGTCCGCGATCTCGCGCGCGATCCGGTAGTTCGCATCAACGAACCGCACGCCCTGATCCCACAGGATCGGCTGCGTCAAATCGTCCGACGGCTTGTGATAATTGTTCGCCATGAAATACGCGACCGCCGCCTTGCCCGGCCCCTTCTGACCCGGCCACAGGAACACCGACGGGATGCCCTTCTGCACGAAGCGGAAGTGATCCGAACGGACGAAGATGCCCTCCTCAGGCATCGGATCAGGCGACAGTCCAACGCCGATCGCGGCAACGGCCTTCTGCACGATCGGGCCGATCGTCGAGCGCTCGGCGCCGAACACCACCATGTCCTCGAACTTGTAGGTCAGGATCGGCATGTCGAGGTTCACGTCCGCGACGATCGAGGTCAGCGGCACGGTCGGATGGTTGGTGAAGTAATCG
>JAJNQF010000330.1 GCA_021154945.1 Sphingomonas sp. | reverse complement strand
AGGCCGGGGCCCAATTGGGGGACGGTTATGATTGAGGACGGCGCTCCGTTATCTTGGCCTTCCCAATTGGGCCCCGGCCTTCGCCGGGGTGGAGGGGAAAAGGCCACGGGTCAGGCTTTTACCGCGGTCAGGAAGTAATCGAGGTTGGTCGAATCGCTCAGCGCAAACCCGGTCGCGGGCGAGAAGCTCAGCCCCCGCGTATTCGTCACCCGCAGTCCCGCATCCTTCAGCAACGCCGTCAGCTCTTCCGGCGTGAGGAACTTGTTCCAGTCGTGCGTGCCCTTGGGAATGACGCCAGCACCCTCCGCCACGGTGATCATCGCCAATCGCGACAATGGCGTGCGGTTAGGCGTCGACAGGATCAACAACCCGCCCTCCGCCAACGTCCGCGCGAGGCCGCGTACGAAACCGGCGGGATCGCTGACATGCTCGATCACCTCAAGGCTCGTCACGAGATCGAACTGCCCGACCAGCCCCTCGACTCCCCCCGCGCGGTAGTCGATTGCCAAGCCGCTCTGCGCCGCATGGATCTCCGCCACCGCGATATTCTCGGGTGCCGCATCGATCCCCGTCACCGCCGCGCCAAGCCGGGCCAAAGGTTCGCACAACAATCCCGCGCCGCACCCGACGTCGAGTGCGGTCTTCCCCGCCAGCGGCGTGAAGGTCGACCCATCGCCACCCCAATGCGCGTCGACCTGCTCGCGGATGTAGCGCAGCCGCGGCGGGTTCAGCTTGTGGAGCGGGCCGGACGAGCCCTTCGGATCCCACCAGTCCTTCGCCATCGTGCCGAAATGCGCGGCCTCGCGCAGATCGATTGTTGCGCCGTTTACGGTGTCACTTGCCAGTATCATGCGCGCTACCTATCAGGGCCGCCGCTTCGACCCAAAGGGATTTGCGCTGCCAATGGCCCGTATCGTGATGAAATTCGGCGGGACGTCGATGGCCGGGATCGAGCGTATCCGCAACGTCGCCGCGCGCGTGAAGCGTGAAGTCGACGCCGGCAACCAGGTCGCCGTCGTCGTCTCCGCGATGGCGGGCGAGACCGACCGGCTGGTCGGCTTCTGCCGCGAGGCGTCGTCGCTGTACGATGCGAAGGAATATGACGTCGTCGTCTCGACCGGCGAGCAGATCACGAGCGGCTTGCTCGCGATCGCGCTCCAGGCGGCCGGCTGCAAGGCGCGGAGCTGGCTCGGCTGGCAGTTGCCGATCAACACGTCCGACGCGCACGGTTCGGCCCGCATCGGCGAGATCGACACGGCTGCACTCGACGCGAGCCTTGCCGAGGGCGTCGTCGCCGTGATTCCCGGTTTCCAGGGCGTCGCGGACGGTCAGCGCGTGACGACCTTGGGCCGCGGCGGCTCGGACACGTCGGCGGTGGCGATGGCGGCGGCGATGAAGGCCGATCGCTGCGACATCTATACCGACGTCGACGGCGTCTACACGACCGACCCCAGGATCGTGCCGCGCGCGCGGAAGCTGAGCAAGGTCACGTACGAAGAGATGCTGGAACTCGCCAGCGTCGGTGCCAAGGTGTTGCAGACGCGGTCTGTCGGCTTGGCGATGAAAGAGAATGTGCGCGTGCGCGTGCTGTCTTCGTTCGAAGACGGCGATACCAATGACGGACATCGTGGCACGTTGATCGTGGGCGAAGAGGAAATCGACGATATGGAACGCCAGCTCATCACCGGCATCGCGCACGACAAGAACGAGGCTAAGATCACCTTGACGCAGGTCAGCGATCGGCCGGGCTCGGTCGCCGCGATCTTCGCGCCGCTCGCCGCGGCGGGGATCAACGTCGACATGATCGTGCAGAACGTCGCGCATTCGACCGGGTCTACGGACGTGACGTTCACGGTGCCGGCGGCCGATCTGGCGCGCTCGCTCGACGTGCTCGACAAGGCGAAGGACGCGATCGGCTATGCGACGATCGTCCACGACACGCGCGTCGCCAAGGTCTCGGTGGTCGGCGTCGGGATGCGCAGCCATGCGGGCGTCGCCTCGACCATGTTCACGACGCTCGGCGAGCGCGGCATCAATATCCAGGCGATCGCGACCTCGGAGATCAAGGTCAGCGTGCTGATCGAAGAGGATTATACCGAATTGGCGGTGCGCGTGCTGCACACGGCGTACGGGCTCGATGCCGAGGACGCGGCGTAAAACTCTCCCCTCCCGCTTGCGGGAGGGGAGCAGAGGCTGCAACGCCGGATGGCGCGCGGCGCCGCGTTCCTCGGGTCGGAGGTTGCGATCCTCGGCGGCGCGATGTCGTGGGTGAGCGAGCGTCACCTCGTCTCCGCGATCTCGAACGCGGGCGGGTTCGGCGTGATCGCGTGCGGGGCAATGACACCGGCGCTGCTCGATACCGAGATCGCCGCGACCAAGGCGATGACCGACAAGCCGTTCGGCGTGAACCTGATTACCATGCACCCCGACCTGTTCGAGCTGATCGCGGTCTGCACCAAGCACAAGGTCGGCCATGTCGTGCTCGCCGGTGGCCTGCCGCCCAAGGGCAGCATCGAGGCGATCAAGGAAACCGGCGCGAAGCTGATCGCGTTCTCGCCCGCGCTGGCGCTCGCGAAGAAGCTGATTCGCAGCGGCGTCGACGCGCTGGTGATCGAGGGGATGGAGGCCGGCGGCCATATCGGCCCGGTCTCGACCAGCGTCCTCGCGCAGGAAATGCTGCCGGAGATCGCGGACCAGGTGCCCGTGTTCGTCGCCGGCGGGATCGGTCGCGGCGAAGCGATCGCCGGCTATCTCGACATGGGTGCGGCGGGCGTCCAGCTCGGCACGCTGTTCGTCTGCGCGACCGAATCGATCGCGCACGCCAATTTCAAGAAGGCGTTCATCCGCGCCTCTGCCCGCGATGCGATCGCCAGCGTGCAGATCGACGCGCGGCTTCCCGTCATCCCGGTGCGTGCGTTGAAGAACGCGTCGAGCGAGTTGTTCACCGCCAAGCAGCGTGAAGTCGCCGGGCACCTCGACGGTGGGCGCGTGGAGATGGCCGAGGCGCAGTTGCAGATCGAGCATTACTGGGCGGGCGCGCTGCGTCGTGCGGTGATCGATGGCGATGTCGAGCATGGCTCGGTGATGGCGGGCCAGTCGGTCGGCATGGTCAAGCGCGAGGAGCCGGTCGCGGACATCATCGGCGGGCTCATGGCGCAGGCGGCGGCTGCGCTAGAAGCACGCGCGGTTTGAAACACCTCTGATCCTCCCCCGGCGGGGGAGGTGGCCGCCCGCTTGGGCTGACGGAGGGGTGACCCGCCATCGAGAGGGTGTCACCCCTCCGTCTGGCAAGCGCCAGCCACCTCCCCTTGCAGGGGAGGATTGCAGAGCATGTGTGTATTAAGCTCGGTCATGCCTCGCTCCTAGACATTCATCAGCACCACCCCGGCGAAGGCCGGGGCCCA
>JAJNQF010000324.1 GCA_021154945.1 Sphingomonas sp. | reverse complement strand
CTGACACCCCGCGCCACGATGCCGTGGTTGCCCGCGAACACAACCGCGCTACTGCGATCGAGCCGCGGCAGCGGGTTGCCTTGCCATCCGGCCATGAAGACCGCGATATCCTCCAGCCGTCCGAGCGAGCCCGGCGGCTTGGTCAGTTCCCCCTGCCGGGCGATCGCCGCGGATCGCGCCGTCGCGTCCGCCTGCGGCAAGCCGCGCAAGGCCGCCAGAAACGCGGCGGGCGTCGCGAATGCGGTCATTCGACGACAAACCCGGCGGGCGGCGTGCGGGTGATGAAATGGCCTTTCACGCCTTGCGGCCATTGCTTGAACGGCACCTGCCCGAACGCGCTCTCGCCGTAGAGCCGCGCGTAATCGAGGATCGCGCGCGCGGAATCCTCGGTCGGTTCGAACCGGCCGAGCACATAGCCGACCTTGGCGGGTGCGCGCAGGTGGATCGTGCAGAAATCCTGGCACGCGAACAGGCACGGCATCTCCTGCACCGCGACGTCGGCATAGGCCGGATCGCTTGCCTGCACCGTCTTCAGCGCCTGCGCGAGCCGCGCGCCGCCGCGCTGGCCCTGCTCGTCATCTCGCGCGTCGACGGAATGGCGGCATGTGTTGCACGCGACCACCGCGACGCCGTCTTCGACCGGCTTCAGCATGTCCGTTCCCGGACGGTAGTAACATGATGTGAACTTGGCATAGTTACCCCTTCGGACAGTCGATCCCGCATCGCGCGAGGGGCAAAAGGCGCACGCCTCCAGCCTCCGCGCGACGCGAAGCGATGTCGTCGCTCGGGGTGTTACCCGTCCGTTCGGCGCACCCTGGCCGGACGAAAGACGACCGCGACGGGCAGGTCTCCTGGCTCGCGGGTCAACGCCGTCCGCGCCGCCTTCTCGGGAGTATCCCAATGGCATGAGGCACGATGGCTCGCCGCGTACAGTTGCAGGGGCAGCCGGGTGTTTCCCGTTCCCATTTTCATTTCCCTACGCGTTGCCGCATCGGGAAAACCTGTCGCAGATCGAGCGATACGCGGGCGGTGCGTCGCGTGCAATACACGCCATCTCACCAAACCCTCCGTCATGCCGGGCTCGTTCCGGCATCCACCGTTTCCCAGGCTCGACAGGTTGGATTGCGCGGGACGGTGGCCCCCGGAACAGGTTCGGGGTGACGGAATGGGTGCCGTGCCGAAGCGTCAGAACTCCACGCCGGCCTGCGCCTTAATCCCGGACCGGAACGGATGCTTCACCTGCGTCATCTCGGTTACCAGATCCGCCCGCTCGATCAGTGCATCCGGCGCGTTCCGCCCCGTCACCACGACATGCGTCATCTCGGGCTTGGCCGACAGCACCGCCAGCACCTCGTCGACCGGCAGATACTCATACCGCAACACGATGTTCAGCTCGTCCGCCACGACCATCGCATAAGTCGGATCCGCGATCATCCGCTTGACCTCGTCCCACGCCTCGCGCGCCACCGCGATATCGCGCGCACGATCCTGCGTATCCCAGGTGAACCCCTCGCCCATCGGCTTGAATTCGCACAGGTCCGGGAACGCATCGAAGATCGCCTTCTCGCCGGTCGCCATCGCACCCTTGACGAACTGCACCACGCCGACTTTCCGCCCGTGCCCGATCATCCGCACCGCCATGCCGAACGCGGCGGTCGACTTGCCCTTGCCCTTGCCGGTGTGGACGATGATCAGCCCCTTCTCGATCGTCTTGCTCGCGACGATCTTATCGTGGACCTCCTTGCGCTTCGCGCTCTTCGCATTCTGCTCGTCGTCGGTCCGCATGATCATGTCCTCTCGCGCTCGCGCCCAGTACTGCCGATGGCGGATCGCGCCGCGCGGCGCTAGAGGAGCGGGCATGCTCCGCATCACCGATCTCAAGCTCCCGCTCAACCACGCCGACGAAGCGCTCCCCGCCGCGATCCGCGACCGGCTGCGCGTCACGCCGCGCGACCTGATCCGCTACACCATCGCGAGGCGGGCGCACGATGCCCGCGACAAGATGGACATCCAGCTCGTCTATTCGGTCGACGTCACGCTGAAGAACGAAGACACCGTCCTCACCCGCTTCCGGAAAGATCGCCACGTCCAGCGTACGCCGGATACAGGGTACCGCTTCGTCACCAAGGGCGGCCCGAGCTACACCGGCCCCCGCCCGGTGGTCGTCGGCGCCGGACCGTGCGGCCTGTTCGGCGGCCTGATCCTCGCGCAGATGGGCTTCCGCCCGATCATTCTCGACCGCGGCAAGGTCGTCCGCGAGCGGACCAAGGACACCTGGGGCCTCTGGCGCAAGAGCGTCCTCAACCCCGAATCCAACGTCCAGTTCGGCGAGGGCGGCGCCGGCACCTTCTCCGACGGCAAGCTCTGGAGCCAGATCAAGGACCCGCGCCATCTCGGCCGGAAAGTCCTGACCGAGTTCGTCAAGGCCGGCGCGCCACCCGAGATCCTCACCGAAGCGCACCCGCATATCGGCACATTCCGCCTCGTAACGATGGTCGAGAGCATGCGCGAGACGATCGAGGCGCTCGGCGGCGAATACCGTTTCTCGACCCGCGTCGACGGTCTCGACATCGTCGAGGAGGCCGGCACTCGGCAATTACGCGGCGTCCACCTGAGCAACGGCGACTATCTCGAAGCCAACCACGTCGTCTTCGCGGTCGGCCACAGCGCTCGCGACACGTTCGAGATGCTCCACGCGAAGGGCGTCCACGTCGAGGCGAAACCCTTCTCGATCGGCGTGCGCATCGAGCACCCGCAATCGTGGATCGACGAAGCGCGCTTCGGCCCGTGCGCGGGCCATCCCGATCTCGGCGCGGCCGCGTACAGCCTGTCGCACCACTGCAAGAACGGGCGGACGGTCTACAGCTTCTGCATGTGCCCGGGCGGCACGGTCGTCGCCGCGACCTCCGAAGAGGGCCGCGTCGCTACCAATGGCATGAGCCAGTATTCGCGCAACGAACGCAACGCGAACTCGGGGATTGTCATCGGCATCGACCCCGAGCGCGATTATCCCGGCCATCCGCTGGCGGGGATCGAGTTGCAACGCCACTGGGAATCACGCGCCTATGTCGCCGGCGGCTCGAACTACAAGGCGCCCGCGCAACGCATCGGCGACCTGCTCGCTGGGCGCACGTCAACGGCGCTCGGCTCGGTGATCCCGTCGTACAAGCCGGGCGTGCACATGACCGACCTCGCCGAATGCCTGCCCGAGTTCGCCATCACCGCATTGCGCGAGGCGCTACCGGCGTTCGGCCGCGAGATCCCCGGTTACGATCATCCTGACGCCGTTCTGACCGGGGTGGAGACGCGCACCTCCTCCCCAGTGAGAATCACACGCGGCGACGATTTCGTCAGCCTCAACACCGCCGGCCTGTTCCCGGCGGGCGAAGGCGCTGGCTATGCAGGCGGGATACTCTCGGCAGCGGTCGACGGCATCAAGGTCGCGGAAGCGGTCGCGTTGAGCTTGATGGCCTGATTGCCAGGATCAACTTTCAGATTACGGCCCCGGCGAAAGCCGGGGCCCAAGTGGGGAAAGTCGTTGGCGACGGCTGCACTCCGTTACTGCAACCTCTCCAATTGGGCCCCGGCCTTTGCCGGGGTGGTTATCGTGGTTGATCGCGATCGCCAAAGAACCGTCCGCGAAGACGAACAAGTCACTTCTTCTGGTCAGGCCTCGTCTTGATCAGCCAGGCCCGCGGCAACCCCGTCGGCTTCGCCACCCCGTCCAGCCGTCGCGCGCTGACCAGCGTGACGCGCTTCAGGATCATCTGGTCCTTGAACGCGTCCATTCCACCGCCGGTCGGCTTTGCAAGGATACGTTTCACCACGTCCATCCCCCCGACGACGTGCCCGAACGCCGCATAGCCCGGATAGCCCGCGCGCGCGTCCATCGCCGGCGCCGGGCCGACCGTTATGAAGAAATTGCCGCCCGCCGACGCCGGGGTCATCCCGCGCGCCATCGAGATCGTCGCGTTGAGATGCTTGATTCCGGTCATCGCGGTCGTCTCGAGCGGGAACGGCGGCAGGATGCGGCGGGCGTCGGTGCGGATCCCCCCCTGGATGAAGCCAAGCTTCGGCGACGATTTCTGACGGCTCGCGCGGTAGAAGTCGGTCCCGTCGAACCGCCCGTCATCGACATAGGCCAGAAAATTCGCGGTCGTCTTCGGCGCATGGCGGGTGTCGAGTGCCAGCAGTATCGGCCCCTCCGACGTCACGAAGCGGACACGGACGATGCCGGGTTTCGGTCCTGCTCGGTTCGCCTGCTGCGCGGATCCCGCCGTGGCGAGCGCCGCAACGGCCATCAGCCCCATCATCACACGCCGCATGTTCGCTTACTCACGCCTTTACCGATGAGGGTCGGCTAGCGGTCGGGGTCGGGTGAAGCAAGCGAGGGTGATCGGGTGTGAGGTTGGATCGACGGTCGTTGCCGCGCTGAGCAACACCACCCCGGCGCAGGCCGGGGCCCAATTGGGGGACGGCAATAACAAAGTATCGCCCGCCATTACTGCGGCCTTGCCGATTGGGCCCCGGCCTCCGCCGGGGTGGTGGTACACGCGGATAAACCGACGCAAACAAAGCCTACCCCTCGTTAAACATACCGCGGAATAGGCCCCCATTGCGGCGTCTGGTCGGGCAGGTCGACCATCGTCTCGTCGACGAAACACCAACCCCATCCCTCGGGCGGATCATAGCCCTCGATGATCGGATGCCGCGTCGCATGAAAGTGCGCGGTCGCGTGGCGATGCGGGGAATCGTCGCAGCATCCGACATGCCCGCATGCCCGGCACAGCCGCAGATGCACCCATTCGCTCCCGATCCGCAGGCAGTCCTCACACCCTTTGGCGCTCGGTGTGACCGACCGGATAGTATCCCTATGCG
>JAJNQF010000317.1 GCA_021154945.1 Sphingomonas sp. | reverse complement strand
CGACATAGGCGTCGGTGTCGGACCATTCGACCGGCTTGCCTGCGGGATCGAGACCGATCGCGGCGGCTACGCCCTTCGCGACCGGCGTTGGGAGTGGCGCATCGGCGGCATGCGGTGCGGTCAGCATGCGGAGTAGCGGCGCCGGCAGCATCCCCGTCTTTTCGGCCACGACCGGCTTGGCGCCGATCGTCGCCGCATGGTTGAGCGTGATGCCGGTAATCGCGAACAACAGCATGCCGACCAGGGACAACGCTGCGCTGATCCAGTGCCAAGTGTGCAGCTGCTTGAGCCACCAGCCCCGCCATTTGCGCTTTCGCTTGGCGACGACGGGCGGTGGGGCGGATCCCCGGGAGATGAGAGACTGTGGCAGAGGCTGGGGCGTGTTCACCGCCACCGCCTATCGCGTCGCCAAACGGGAATCAAGGCTATTGAGAATTGTTAGCAAAAAGTCGTGAGGTGCTCTAGTCGGCGAACTCCGGCGATCGGATGCGCGATTGATTGACGATGGGATTTGCCGAAGACGGGGCGAGCAGCAGGACCGACGGTGTCGCCGCGGGATCGAACGCCCGAAGGTAGAAATGACCGGTGCCGGCTAGGCCCAGCATAAGACTGGGGGATTCGCCGGCGCCGGGCGTGCCCGACGGCCAGGGGCGACCAGTTGCGCCATAGGTGTCGATCCCGTGCCGGGCGATTTCGTCGACGATCGTTCGCGCCTCGGCATCGCCGCTCGCTGTGGTCCAGCTCAGGAACAGTTCCGCATCGCCGGCCGCGCCGTGGCACAGCGAGTAGTTGCAGCTGCTGCGCGCGAGTTGGCCGATCACCGATCGGGCGGTGATCCGCAAGGCGGACTCGATCGCCGGGCGCATCATCGCGTCGCCGGTGAGGTCGAAGGCCCGAATGCGCGCGAGACCGATGCCGACCGCGCCGTGGCACCAGGCGGCGGGTGCGGCGCCCAACGGCTTGCCTGCATCATGGCTGCGCAGATCCGGCCATTGATCGCTCGCGGTGTCGAACCAGCTGTCTTCATAGGCGAACGCGGCGCGTCCCGCGGCGGCGAACCGATCGTCCTCTGTCACCGCGGCAAGTTCGAGCAACGCCCAGCCGACCCCGCCCGCGCCGTGCGACAGGCCGGTCAAATTGGGGCGGCGTTGGGCGCGAAAGTCCGCGACCAGATCGTCCGACAGGCCGGATAGATCGACCAGTTCGGCCATCTCGCCCATCGCGTTCCAGGACATGCCGCGGTCGCTGGTCTCCGCGCCGTCGAGCAGGCGTTCCCCTGCGACGGTCGCGGCATCCGTGAGCGAGGGCGCGTCATAGGCCGCGCCCAGGGCAAGCAATACGGGGATGGCGCCGGCATTTCCGGACATCACGTCGATCGCGACGCGCCCCTCCGGCGACAACGCCACCGCGCGGTGGACCATCGCCAGGCCTTGCGCGACGAGGTCTTCGCGACCGAGTGCGGAGCCAGCCTGCATCGCGGCATAGCCGATCCCGAGAAACCCGGTGTAGAACCCCCGGTGGAGCGCGTCGGGGATATCGGCCGCGCGATCGAGCGCATGTGCGATCGCGCCGGTGGCGGTGCGTGCCGCCAGCGGATCGCCCGTCGCCCGGTGCAGCCGCGCGAGGAACAGGCCGATCCCTGCGGTACCGTCGTACAAGGTCGGACCCATCGTGCCGCAGCCAAGCACCTGCGTGCCGGTGAAATCCTCATGGACCGGGCCGAACCAGTTGCACCGCGCATCATGCCACACCGCATCGCGCGCGAGCTTGGTGCCGATATCGAACGCGGTTTCGAGATAGAGGGGGTTCATGGTCACTGTATCGCCTGCTGCGAGAGCATTGGGGGAACGTCGTACTGGTCGTCGGACCCGGCGTTGAGCCACAGGGCGTCGGCGCGCAGGCCGGCCTCTGCGATCCTTGCCGTCAGCGTTGCGGCGAACAGCGGTGCGGCGAACCCGCCATCGGCCCGCGACGCGGCGAGCGCCTGTGCGACCAGGCGGCTGCGGGCCATGCCGAAGCTCTCGCGGTTGCCGGG
Organism: Sphingomonas sp.; assembly: GCA_021154945.1. Classification (GTDB taxonomy): domain Bacteria; phylum Pseudomonadota; class Alphaproteobacteria; order Sphingomonadales; family Sphingomonadaceae; genus Sphingomonas. Next base: position 24,472 of record JAJNQF010000317.1, on the reverse strand, counting down.
ATCCTCGGCAAAGCCCAGCCCGGGCGCCAGGCGCCTCGCGAACAGCGGCACGGGCTGGTCGAGCAACGCGGCGAAGGCGGGGTAGGCCGCGAGGAGGATCGTCGATACCGCCGGGAACAGGTGCTGCGCGACATACAGCACCGCGTTGTCGCGACGGGTGTAATCGGCGCTGCGCACGACGATCTTGAAATCGAACGGTATCCGGTAGCGATTGAGCAGCGCGGTCAATCCGGTCACCAGATCGACCGCGCCGCCGATCCGCACGTTCCAGTAGAAGCGGACCATGGGCGCGAGATCGTTCACGTCGCGAAACGCTTCGCCGAACGCGTAATAGAAGCCGGGTTGCGCAGTGGCCGATCCGCCGGCGATCTGCACCGCCAGCGCGCTTCCCTTCGGGATCGGCATGACGCCATCGATGGCGAGGAACTGGCCGGGCACGAACCGGCGGGTGCGGCCGTGGCGCGTGGCCAGCACGCTGCCGTTCGTGTCGCTCCCGCTGAAGATCCATCCCTGTTCGGCGCGCGATCGGCTGGTATTGGCGCGTTCCAGGGCGGTCGTCAGGTCGGCGGGCTCGACCGCGGCGACGGCATCGTCCCTGGGGAACACCCGCGCATAGGCATGTTCGTAGACCACCGGCATCAGGGCGGTCGCTAGCGCATCTTCGGTCGCGGCGCCGTTGACGCGCCCGACCGACACGTCGTCGAGCAGGATCGCACCGTCGTCGCCGATCCGCAGCGCCGCGACGAAGGGGGCGAGTTCGCTCGTGGTGCCGGTCACGCCGCGATTGCCTGGTGGGGCGCCCGGTCAGGCGCCCGGTCGAGCACCCGCGCGGCCGGATCGACGATGCCCAGCAATTCCTCCGCCACCCGGTCCGGATCGGCAAGGATGTTCAGCGCGGTCTGGGCGAGCAGAATGGCGATCGGATCGGTCGTCTGGCTCCAGGCGCTACGCTCGAAGGCGGTCACCATCATGCGCGCGGCCAACATGCCGATGCAGCGTTTCAGGAAGCCCGGCGCGTCGCCCCGATAGGCGTCGCTGGCGGTGATATACGCCGCCCAGAACGACGCGATCGCCGGCTGGACCGACGCGAGTGGCACGGTCGCGCCCGCGAACAGCGCGGCGGGATCCGATCCCGCGGGCATCGAGCCGATCCAGAAGGCGAGATAGGATTGCAGCATGCTGCCGACGTCCCAGGCGGCGTCGCCGATATCGGCCAGTTCCCAGTCGATGATGTAGAGTCGCCGGTCGGCCAGCGCGTCGCCCCTCGGTGCGAGCAGGCAATTTTCCCAGCGCATGTCGGTATGGATCAGCGTGTCGCGTTTCCACCCGTCGCGCAGTTCGCCGAGCATCGCACCCGCGCCGGGCGCCGCGAGCAATATGTCGAGGAGCGCCGATGCCGCCGGACTGCGCCGCATGCCGCTGACATCCGCCTCGCCGTGGAGCCGCAGAATCCAGGGCGATTGCTGAGGGAACAGCGCAGCTTGCGGCGCGCCTTCGACGAAGCGGATCGCGTGATAGGCGGACAGGGCGGTCCCCAGTCGTGCGGCGAGATCGACCGGGCAGGTCCCGAGCTTGCGGTGGACTGCGGTCAGCGTCTCGCTGTCCGGAATCAGATCGTTGATCAAGATGCCCTGCTCGGCATCGTGGAGCCGGAACTGCGGCAGCAGATCGCGCAGCGGGCGCAGGCGTTCGTCGCCGAACGCGCCGCGATAGACCTCCGCTTCGCGCGCGATCGTCTCACGCGTGCCGGGCTCGGTCTCGATCGCCTGCTTGATGAAATACGCCGGGCCGTTCCGCTGCTTGAGCATCACGAACCGGTTGCGGCTGCGGCTCATCGTCAGGACCATGCCGCCATCGACGATTCCCGCGCGGTCGATCAGGCCCTTGCCTGTCAGGTAGCGGATGAGATTGCGCGTGACGATCGGGTCCATGCGGCCTGCCATATGCGAGGGAAACCTGCGAAGAACCGCCGACCCGTGAGGGCCGACGGCATTCGGCTATCGATCAGAAGGTACAGCCTGCCGACCACATGACGTGCTTGCAGTCGAGTTCGACCTCGGCGGCCTGCGGTTGGCCGGCAAAGGTGCAGCCCGCCGTCCACATGACGTGCTTGCAATCCGTGGCCGCGACGTTTTCCTCGGGAACCGCCACCAACGTGCAGGCGAGGGTCGTCAGGACATGCCCGCAATCGGCGACCGATTCAGCAGCCTGGAACGTGCACCCTGCGGTCCACAGCACGTCCTTGCATCCGGGTGTCGCACCCAGCGCACCGGTCTGCTCGTCACCCAACGTGCAGGCCAGCGTGGTCAGCACGTTGCCGCAATCCACCGCTGCGGCCGGCTGTGCAGCGCCCAGCGTGCAGAGGGTCGTGGTCAGGAGCTGGACGCATTCGACCGCGTTCGCCTGTTGTCCCGCGAACGTGCAGCCCGCCGTCCACATGACGTGCTTGCAATCCGCCAGCTGTGCGTCGCTGCCGGCGCCGGCCGGTACCGGCGCGCACCAGGTCGGTCGTGCAGTGACGAGTGTGACGCACATCGCGTCCCCAGCCGCGGGAGCCTGCGCATCGAGCGTGCACGCCAGTGTGGTGAGCACGTTGCCGCACGCCGCGCCATAGCCGGCCGCCTGCTTCCCGACACCCTGTCCGCCCTGGAACGTGCAGCCCAGGCTGAACACGGTTTGCACGCACCCGACCGCAGCAGCAGGGGCGGCTTGCGGTGCACCGAGCGTACAGACGAGCGTGGTCAGCACGTTGCCGCAATCCACGGCTGCCGCCTGCTGGCCGGCAAAGGTGCAGCCTGCGGTCCACATCACGTCCTTGCAGCCGGGCGTGCCGGCTCCTGCGCCGACCGCCGTGTCCACGCCGATCGTGCAGAAGATCGTACCCGTTATGATCGGGCAACCGACCGCGGGGCTGCCGCCGCCATACCGTTGCTGAACGGAGCCACCGAGATAGTTCTGAGCGTAACCAGTCATAGCGCCTTCTCCTATGTTTCCGGAATATCCGGAGCGATGAGGCGATCGTGGGGGCTGTTTTGCCAAGGCACAGGTCGCCGCAACCAGCAGCACGTATTGGTGCACTGATCTTTTGAATAGAATCCAAGAGTAAAGGTCGGCTCGGCTCTTGACTCTAATGACAATTGTGTAGACTGAGATTTAGTTAATCAGTCGTCAATGAATCGAATACTGTTGTTCGATGATTCTTGAGCTATCAGCGTCATGATCCGATTGGGATTTGGCCGCAATTGGCAATTGAACCAAATTCGATTGTATTTGGCGCAAAGCATCCGAGATGGACAAGTTCTGTCGTAAGCACAGATAGCTATGCTTGATCGGCAAATAAAAGTTTCAGAATTGAGACTGGGTGGTGCCAAGCGCTTGAGACCCGGACTGGCCCTGATCGGGGGGCAGGGGTAGCGGTATTGCGCTGATATGGAGATATCTTGGCCGGTGTTCGGCCGGAGTCGTCGGGTCGGGGGCGACCCGCCGGGATCGCCAGTTCGGCATTTTCCGGCAGGTCGCGTTCGTTGGAGGTAGAGCCGCGGGGCCGCGATCAGCTGATGTGGACTGCCTTGGTGACGAGATGCGCGGTGATGCCCTCGGGCCCGTCTTCCGAGCCGTGGCCGCTGTCCTTGACGCCGCCGAACGGGCTGTCGGGATAGCTCAGGCGGACGGTGTTGATGCCGACCATCCCGGCCTCGATCGCATCGCCGAGCAGGTTCTGGCGCCGGCCATTCTCGGTGAAGCAATAGGCGGCCAGCCCGAACGGCAGGCGGTTGGCTTCGGCGATCGCATCCTCGTCGCTGCCGAAGCGGCTGAGCAGGGCGACCGGGCCGAACGGTTCCTCGTTCATCGCGCGCGCCGACAGTGGCACGTCGGACAGGACGGTCGGCTGGAAGAAGAACCCGCCTTGGCCGCCATAGTCGCCGCCCGCCAGCAGCTTGGCACCGTGGTTGGTCGCGTCGCCGACCAGCTCGGCGATCGCATCGGGGCGGCGGGCATTGGCCATCGGACCCATCTGACTCGCCGAATCCATGCCGTCGCCGACCTTCAGGCCGCGGGTCCGTTCGGCAAACCCCGCGGCGAAGCGGTCATAGATGCCGTCCTGCACGTGGAAGCGGGTCGGCGCGACGCAGACCTGTCCGGCGTTGCGGAACTTGTGCGCCACCAGCGTGTCGAGCGTCTTGTCGAGATCGCAATCGTCGAACACGAGCACCGGACCGTGACCGCCAAGCTCCATCGTCGTGCGCATCATCGTGTCGGCGGCCAGCTTCATCAGCGCCTTGCCGACCGGTACCGACCCGGTAAAACTCAGTTTCCGCGTGATCGGCGAGGCGAGCAGATGGCGCGAGACCATGTCGGGCACGCCGAACACGCACTGCGCGACGTCGCCGGGCAGGCCGGCATCCTGGAAGCACTTGAGCACTTCGACCGCGCTGCCGGCGGTTTCCTCGGACGGCTTGATGATGATCGAGCAGCCCGCCGCGAGCGCCGGCGCGATCTTGCGCACGACGTTCATGATCGGGAAGTTCCACGCGCAGAACGCGGCGACCGGTCCGACCGGCTGGTGAAGCACGAGGCTGCGGGTGCCCGAGGGGCGGGGCAGGACGCGGCCATAGACACGCAGGCCTTCGGCCGCGTGGAAATCGAGCAGTGCGGCGGCGAACGCGACCTCGCCCTTGGCCTCCGCCTGGATCTTGCCCTGTTCGAGCGTGGCGATGCGCGCGATATGATCCCCGCGCTCGCGCAGCAGTTGCGCGGTGCGCGTCAGGATCGCGGCACGCTTTTCCGGCGGAGTGGTGCGCCACGCGACGAACCCGCGCTGCGTCGCCTCGAGCGCCCGATCGAGATCGGCGGCGCTGGCGAGCGGCAACGCGGCCTGCCCCCCACCGGTCGCCGGATTGAGCACGTCGCGCGTGTCGCGACCGTCCCCGCTCAGCCATTCGCCGGCGATATAAAGCCCGAGTTTGGTATCGTAGGTCGCAGTCATCAGCGTCTCTCCGTTTGCGTCGATCGAACTGTCGGGCTCATGTCGTTGCGGTACGGCGCGAATGTAACCCTATCGCGGGAGAATCGGGAGAAGGTCGCGTGGCGATCGACGGACCTGCGGCACGGGTCGCGGCTAATGTCGGCGGGGCGGTCGGCGGCCGACGATCGAGCCTGCGATGATGGAGAAGCTGGTGACCCCTACGAGAATCGAACTCGTGCTTACGCCGTGAGAGGGCGTCGTCCTAACCGCTAGACGAAGGGGCCGTTAGCAGATGCGGGCGTCTACGGAAGGTGGTGGCAGGCGTCAAGACACCTGCCGACTTTTCCTGCGACGCCCGCCGTTTTGTCAGGCCGCGACCTTCTTGCGTTCGGCCATTTCCTCGTTGAGCATCTCGGCGAGGAGGAAGGCGAGTTCGAGGCTCTGGCTGGCGTTGAGGCGCGGGTCGCAGTGGGTGTGATAGCGATCCGCCAGCGATTGCTCGGTCACGTCGACCGCGCCGCCGGTGCACTCGGTCACGTTCTGGCCGGTCATCTCGGCGTGGATGCCGCCGGCGTGCGTGCCTTCCGCGCGGTGGACCGCGAAGAAGCCGCGGACTTCGGCGAGGATGCGGTCGAACGGCCGCGTCTTGTAGCCGTTGGCGGCCTTGACGACGTTGCCGTGCATCGGGTCGCAGCTCCACACCACCGGATGGCCTTCGCGCGTGACGGCGCGGACGAGGCGGGGCAGGTTCGCCTCGATCTTGTCATAGCCATAGCGCGTGATCAGCGTCATCCGGCCGGGGATGCGGCCGGGGTTGAGCGTGTCGAGCATCCTCAGCAGGGCGTCGGGCTCCAGGCTAGGCCCGCACTTGATGCCGATCGGGTTGCCGATGCCGCGGAGGTATTCGACGTGGCTCGAGCCCTCGAACCGGGTGCGATCGCCGATCCAGAGGAAGTGCGCGCTGGTGTCGTACCAGTCGCCGGTCAGCGAATCCTGCCGGGTCAGCGCCTGCTCGTACTGGAGAAGCAGCGCCTCATGGCTGGTGTAGAAATGCGTCTGTGCGAGCTGTGGCACGGTCTCGGGGTCGATCCCGCAGGCGGCCATGAACTCGAGCGCCTCGCCGATCCGGTCCGCGGTCTCGGCATATTTCTTCGACCAGGGGCTGCGGCCCATGAAGTCGTGAGTCCAGCGGTGAACCTGATGGAGGTTCGCATAGCCGCCCTGTGCGAACGCGCGCAGCAGGTTGAGCGTGGCAGCCGACTGCGAATAGGCGCGGATCATGCGCTGCGGATCGGGCGCGCGGGCCTCTGCGGTGAAGGCGATGTCGTTGACGTTGTCGCCGCGGTACGACGGCAGCTCGACGCCGCCGATCGTCTCGGTATCGGTCGAGCGCGGCTTCGCAAATTGCCCGGCCATGCGCCCGAGCTTCACGACCGGCAGCTTCGATGCAAACGTCAGGACGACCGCCATCTGCAGGATGACGCGGAACGTGTCGCGGATGTTGTTCGCGCTGTGCTCGGCGAAGGACTCGGCGCAGTCGCCGCCCTGGAGCAGGAACGCCTTGCCGGCGGCGACCTCGGCTAGGCTCGCGGTCAGGTTGCGCGCTTCGCCGGCGAAGACCAGCGGCGGGAAGGTCGCAAGCTGATCGGTCGCGGCGGTCAGCGCGGCGGCGTCGGGGTAGGTGGGGAGCTGCCGTGCTTCGTGACGCGTCCAGCTGTCGGGGGCCCAGTTCGCGGCCATATCATGTCGTCCGATTGATGAATTGTGGTGCTGGCCATGCGCGAAAACGCCTTTTCGCGCAATGAAGTAAAGCTTTGGGGCGGGTGTGCCGGCTGGTTTCAATACCCTGCGTCGAGGTCCGCGACGTTCTTCATCGACGTGCCCGCCAGGAACGCGGCGAGGTTCTCGAGGAACAGCGCGGCGCCGCGCGCGAACATCGTGGTCTGGCTGCGGCCCGACAGATGCATCGTGACGATGGCGTTGGGCGTCGACCAGAGCGGGTGATCGGCGGGCAGGGGCTCGGGGTTGGTCGGATCCAGCACTGCGCCCGCGATACCGCCGTCGGTGAGCGCGGCGATCAGCGCGTCGTCGTCGATCATGTCGCCGCGGGCGATATTTATCAGCCACGCGGAGGGCTTCATCGCCGCGAGTTCGTCGTGGCCGATCATCGCGTGCGTGGCACCGGTCGAAGGCGCTGCTAGGACGACCCAGTCGAAGTCGCCGAGTTGGTCGCGCCAGGCATCGGGCGTGAGCGTGCCGTCGCGGCCGGTGCGTGTGACGCCTGTGACGTCGACGCCGAACGCGCTCAGGCGGTCGCCGATCATCCGGCCGATCGTGCCATAGCCGATGATCAGCGCCCTGGTGCCGGCGAGTTCGATCTTGCCGGGCGCGTCCTTCAGCCATTCGTGGCGGTCCTGCGCGCGGAGGACCGTGTCGAATCGCTTGGCGGCGACGAGTGTGGCCATCACGGCGTATTCGGCGACCGCTACCGCGTTGATGCCGGCACCGTTGGTCAGCGTGACGTCATTGTCGCGCAGGGTATCGAGCGGGAATGCGTCGAGGCCGGCGTAGATCGTCGAGACCCATTTGAGATTCGGCCCGGCGTGGCGGATCGCGTCGGCGACGAGTTCGGTCGGCTGCATGTCGACCCAGGCGATGTCCGCGTCCGCGATCATCGCGTTGGCCTCCGCGGGCTTGGCGAACCAGGCGGTGTCGAGGTCCGCGGGGAGGTGCGGTTCGAGGAGGGGGCGGGCGGCGGCTGGGAGGACGGCTTTCATTGGGGGAACATCGGTTGGTGGCCGGGAGAGTCAAGTTTCGGGGTGGGGCGGGGGGCCGCGTATTGAGTGGGTTAGTACGCTACAACCCAATCTCGTCATCCCCGCGCAGGCGGGGATCCATATACTCAGGGTTTGCGATTTATTCGTAAGGCCGGCCAGTATGGGTTCCCGCCTCCGCGGGAATGACGACCGTACGATGATGGCGACCTTATTCTTCCCCTAGCTACTCGGGAACTCACTCCACCGCGGTCTTCCAGTCCCAGCCTAGCGAATCGCCGTCCATGACCTCGACGCCGGCGGCGGCCAGTTCGTCGCGGATCGCGTCCGACGTGTCGAAGTCCTTGGCGGCGCGGGCGTCGCGGCGGGCCGAAAGCCGTGCGGCGATGGTGGCTTCGTCGATCGTCGCGGTTACCGGGCGGATGCGCAGGTCTTCGCGGCGGATCGTTCCGAGATCGAGGCCGAGCACCGCGTCGAAATCGACTAGCGCGTCGAGCCGGTCCGCGGGTGCGATACGCTTGTCCGCGAGCAGTTCGTCGAGGATCGGCAGCGCGCGCGGGGTGGCGAGGTCGTCGGACACCGCGGCGTCGAGCCGTTCGCGGTAGTCGCGCGCGCTACCAGAGGGACCGCCGGGGCCGCGGGCGGCCAGCGTCTCGACGGTCATCGCGAGCCGCTTCAGCCGTGTCTGCGCCGCAGCGAGGTTCTCCCACGAGAATTCCAGCTCGCTGCGATAATGCGCCTGGAGGCACATCAGCCGGTAGGCGAGCGGGTGGAAGCCGCGGTCGACGAGCGTCTGCAACGTGGTGAACGCGCCGCCGGACTTCGACATCTTGCCCGAGCGTTCGACCAGGAAGTTGTTGTGCATCCACAGCGTGGCGCCGGTATCGCCGCACTCGCAATGCGCCTGGTTCTGCGCGATCTCGTTGGGATGGTGGATCTCGCGGTGATCGATCCCGCCGGTGTGAATGTCGAACGTGTCGCCGAGATACTGCTTGCTCATCACCGAGCATTCGAGATGCCAGCCCGGCGCGCCGCGACCCCAGGGCGAATCCCATTCCATCTGGCGGTTCTCGCCGGGCGCCGAGGTGCGCCAGATCGCGAAGTCCTGCGGATGGCGCTTCCCCTCGACCGGATCGATCCGGCTTTCGCCCGCATCGTCCTGGGATCGGGCGAGGCGACCATAATCGGGCACCGTCGAGGTGTCGAAATACAGCCCGTCCGGGAGTTGGTAGCAATGCTTGTCCGCGATCGCCTTGCCGAACGCGATCATGCCCTCGATGTGATCGGTGGCGAGCGGGAATTTGCTCGGCGGGCGGATGTTGAGGTCGTCGAGGTTGCGTTTGAAGGCCTCGGTATAATGACGTGCGATCGCCCAGATATCCTGGCCGCTGGCCTTCGCTGCCGCTTCCATCTTGTCGTCGCCGACATCCGCGTCGGAGATCAGATGGCCGACGTCCGTGATGTTGATGATGTGGGTGAGCGGATAGCCCTTCCACGTCAGCACCCGGCTGAGCGTGTCGGTGAAGACGTAGGCGCGCAGATTGCCGATATGCGCGTAGTTGTAGACCGTCGGGCCGCAGGAATAGATGCCGACATTTGTGGGGTCGATCGGGGTGAACGTCTCGAGCTGTCGCGAGAGGCTGTTGTATAGCGTCGTGGGGGAGCGGGTCATGCGCGCCTCTTAGCGACCGCGCGGGCGGCGGCAAATAGCCCGCCTACTTGCCGCCCGTCAGCGCGTGATGCCGATCACGGCGCTTGCGGTGTAGCCGTCGGCGACGGAGCCCGAGAAGGTCGGGGTCTGCGGCGCGACCTGCACGGCAGTGTTGTCGCCGAAGACGGTGTCGCTCGACGTCGAGATCGTGGCGAACCGCGTCGCGCTCTCCGGATACAGCGTCGTGTCCGCATAGGCCGCGTTGCAGAGTGCGGCAGGCATGGCGAGCTGCGACGTCAGTATTGCATGGCGGCCGCCGGTCGCTGCGGTCAGGCTCGAGAAGACCTCGAAATGCATGTGCGGATAACGGCCGTCGTAACAGCCGGGGACGATCGTCGTGAAGGTCACCTGGCCTGCCGCATCGGTGACCTGGACGCCGCGCAGATAGCTCTCGGTCGGCGCGCTGTAGAGGGAATAGTTGCCGTTGCGGTCGCACTGCCAGAGATAGACCGCGTAGTTGGCGAGCGGCGCGCAGGTCACGTCGACGTCGACCAAGGTCAGCGTGATCGTCAATTGCGTCCCGGTCGCGACGGTGGTCGTGCCGATGAAGCTCGCGCGGATGTCGCTGCGGACGATGCCCGACACGGTCAGCGCGTTGGCGGTCGATCCGCTCGAACCGTTGGTGCCGTCGGCGGGGTAGGGGCCGGCGGTTTCGGTCGGATCGGCGATGCAGGTCGTGGCGGTCGTCGTCGCGGTTGACGTCGATGTCGGCGTTGCGGTGGAGGCGAGGGTCGGGGTGACGTCGGTGACGATCACCACGTCGTCCGACGACTCGGCATTGCCGCAACCGGAGAGCAAGGCGAGCGTGCCTGTGCCGGCGAACCACTTCAGCGCGTCCCGGCGGGCGAGCAGCGTCCGCATCACCGCCATGTCCTCGACCAGGCTGTGGCCGTGGCCCTCGGCGTGGGGGCCTTGGTCGTGATGGTGCATGATATGGCCTATCTGGTAAGGAAGGCCGTCTGGCGAAGACGTGTGGCCCGGGTGTTTCGCGGTGTTGCGGTGTGTGTCCGCGATCGGTCTGCACATCGAGGTGGCGCACCCGCCCCGAGCGGACGGTCGCTGGCTTTGGTCGCGGGTTTGGCTTGAAACGCTGGCGGACCCCTGATAGGGGCCCCAGTTCATGCGGCGCGGACCTATTCGCGACGGCAAAAATCTATTCGACCGGAGCTAAACGGGTTTATGCAGATCATCGTACGCGACAACAACGTCGACCAGGCCCTTCGCGCGCTCAAGAAGAAGCTGCAGCGCGAAGGCGTGTATCGCGAGATGAAGCTGCGCCGGCACTATGAGAAGCCGTCCGAGAAGCGCGCACGCGAGCGTGCAGCAGCGATTCGTCGTTCGCGCAAGCTCGACCGCAAGCGCGCCGAGCGCGACGGCGCACGGTAAGATCTAATCGACCAGACCCGGTGATCGGGTCGGGTCGGTATTTACGGGGGCGGCCGAGAACGGCGCCCCCGCTTGCTTTCCAACGGCACGCGCGGCGCTCCGGCGTGACCAGATGATCCCAGATGATCTGAGGGCCTTGATCCGATGTCGACCGTCACCGCAGTGCCGCTGCAGCCCACCAAGCGCAGCTATCTCGTCTATCTCTGGGCCGGTATCGCGCTCGCGCTGATCGCCGCGGTCGCGCTCGCGCGCCAGGGCGACGATCCGCTAGCACGCAATGCCCGCGCCAAGGGCGTGGTCGTGACCGCGTCGGGTCTGCAGTACAAGGTGATCGCGCCCGGCAAGCCCGGTGCGGCCAAGCCGACCGATGCGGACGTCGCGCTGGTGAACTACGAGGGCAAGCTGCTCAACGGCACCACCTTCGACAAGTCGCAGCAGCCGACGCCGATGCCGGTGACCGGCGTCGTCCCGGGCTTCTCCGAAGCGCTGAAGCTGATGCCGAAGGGCTCGAAGTATCGCTTCTGGATGAAGCCGGCGCTGGGGTATGGCGACAAGGCGGCCGGGCCGATCCCGGCGAACTCGACGCTGGTGTTCGACGTCGAACTGCTCGACTTCCTGCCGCAGAGCGTGGTGCAGCAGATGCAGGCCCAGGCGCAGATGGGTCGTGCGCCGGGCGGTATGCCGGGTGGCGCACCGGGCCAGCCTCAGCCCTGAGTGATGGCCGGCAGATTGCCGGCGTCACGATCCTGAGCAACGTCTCCATGGATTCGCAAGCGCGCTCCCGGTCGTTCGGGGGCGCGTTTTTCGTTTGGGCGGGTGGTGCCGCTGGGCGGGGGCGCGTCGCCAACCTTACCTGAGTAAGTGACAGGCGCAGTGCGGTAACGCGGTGTCAGACATTCGGCCGCGTCTGCGACGCCCTGCCGATTCATGTCTCCAACTAGCCTCTGCGGGAAAACGGCGAGATGTCGGCGGTAGAGGCCGGGCGCGTTTACGCGTGCTCGTTCGTGAATATCGATCCGGCCTAAAGCGCCCGGCGGAGGATGTCCTGCGAAGTCAGGTCGTGCGCGTTGGTGGTCGCAACCCTCAGTCCTTGCGGCGCTGCAACAGGGCGCGGCGCGGTCGGGTCAGCAGGCTTTCGGGTAGACGATACTGGAGTATCGGCGCGGTCCGCATCTGCGGCGGGCAAAAAAATAGCGGCCCGAAGACCGCTATTTCTCGAAACAAAGTCGTAAGACTTAGTTGCTGTCCGAATCGTCGTCGTTGTCTGCAACGATAACGATACCGGCGACAACTGCAGCTGCTGCGAGAACCGCAACGATGATGCCGCCGCCAGCCAGCTCGTTCTTGTCAGCCGAAACCGAACCCGAACGAACGGTAGCCGACGAAGTTGCCGGTGCTGCCATGGCCGGAGCAACTGCCATCGTGGCTGCTGCTGCGGTCAGGAGATATTTCCCAAGACGCATGATGAACTCCCTTTGTGCTCGTCAGCCCGGCATTGGCACGAAACCGCCACCGAGGCAACCGAGGTCTAGATAACCGTGCGAAGTCTTCCGCACTGTTGCGGCAGTGCAACACACTGCCGCCCCCTCCTTATACCGATCCAAAACCGTGGGAGAAGCGGCAGTTTGCTTGTCGTAGGTTATTTCGCGCCAACCTGATCCCCCCGTCCGGCGGGATCCGCCGCGGTCTGCAACGACCATGTCTCGGCACCCTCGATTCCGAGCGCGGTCAACCGGCCCGAGGCGTAGGCGCCCGTATCGATGCCGATCCGGTGGCCGCGCCGCTCGACCTCGTCGGTCATCGTGTGGCCGTGGACGATGGTCTTCTCCAGCGTCGAGCGATGATCGAGGAACGGATCGCGGATCCAGCGCAGGTCCGACGTCCGCTGCAGGTTCAGCGGCGTATCGGGACGCACGCCAGCGTGGACGAATGCGTAGTCGCCGATCACGATCATGTCTTCGAAGCGGCGCAGGAACTCCCGGTGCTGGTCCGGCACCAGCGCGTCGATGCGGTGGACGAGTTCCTCATAGTCCAGCCGTTCGTATTCGGTCGGGTCCATGCCGTAGCTGAGGATGGTCTCGCGGCCGCCGATTCGGCAGAACAGGCGTAGCGCCTTGGGTTCGCCGTCGAGCGCGCCGAGGAAGATTTCCTCATGGTTGCCGAGCAGGAAGCGCACGTCGGCGCGCGCGGCGGCAAGATGGCGCAGGCGGTCGATCACCGCGGCAGAGGCGGGGCCGCGATCGACGATATCGCCGAGAAACACGATGGTCGTCTCCGCGGGGCCGCGCGCGCGCTCGTCCGCCTCGATCAGGCCGATCAATTCGTCGAGCAGGTCCGCACAGCCATGAATATCGCCCACCGCATAGACGCGGCGACCGTCGGGGATCCTGGGCTGGTTCGTCTTGGCGCTGCTACGGGACTTGAAAAGCTTTGAAATCATGTCGCTATCGATGGGGAGGGGAAGATGTACCAGAGCTGATCGGACGCGCGGTCGCATAGGATGTTCCACGGTCGGTCGCAATGTATGCCAAGCGTCTGCGATCGGTGCCTATGCGGCATGACGCGGCCGTGCGCGATGGCTAAGGAAGGTTCATGTCGATGATCCCCCGCCTGCTGCCGCTCCTGCTGCTCACCGCCGCGTCGCCCGCCAAGGAGGTCGCGCCCAGCCCCGCGTTCTTCGAGACGTTGCGTGCAGCCGACCTCCGCCTCGCGACGATCGCCTACCGGCTGACGACCGCCAACGCTGCGCTGTGCGATCGACAGCAACCGCAGATCGGAATGCCGATCCATGCGCTGACGCAATACGGGCCGGCAGCGCGCCCGTCCGCGGCGACGGCGTTCGGCTTCGAATCGACGGTCGGCGTCGAGGCGGTCGTGCCCGGAGCGCCCGCGGACCGGGCTGGTTTGCGCGCGAACGACTCGATCTTCACGATCAACGACACCGAGCAACCCGGGCTGCCGGGTGCGGATGCCACAGAGGGCGCGGGGGCACGCGATGCGGCGGAAGCGGTGATTGCGGCGGCGCCGATCGCCAAACCGTTGCGGCTGACCATCCTGCGCGGAGGGAAGCGTTTGCCGATCGCGGTGCAGCCGGTCGGGGGGTGTCGCTCGCGGTTCGAGATCCTGCTGGGCAGCGGGCTCAGCGCAACGGCGGATGGCGCGATCGTGCAGATCGGCGAGCGCTTCTTCGAGGATTATACCGACGAGGAGATCGCGGTCGTCGTCTCGCACGAGCTGGCGCACAACATCCTGCGCCACCGCGACAGGCTCGACGCCGCGAAGATCAACCGCGGCATGCTGGCGGAGCTGGGTCGCAACGGCCGGTTGATCCGCGAGACCGAGGACCAGGCGGACCTGCTCGGGATCTACCTGCTCGCCAATGCCGGATACGATCCGATGTCGGCGCCCAAATTCTGGCGGCAGAAGGGCGGAACGATCGACGGCGGGCTGTTCCGCAGTCGTACGCATGCCTCGTCCAAGGCACGCGCCGAGGTGCTTGAGGCCGCCGCGCGCGACATCGCGGCGACCTCGACGCGGCCGATCATCCCGCCAGTCGTTGCGACTCGAAACGTGCCGTTGCGCTGACTGCGGGCAGCGACGGGCGCGGCTGGTCCGGCCAGATACCGCGCGTGTCGAGCACTGCCTTGTCGGCGCGCTCCTCGAGCGGGATCGACTTGAACACGTCGTGGTCGACCAGCACGATCATGATCGAACATGTCTCGATTGCGGTATCGACGTCGATCAGTGTTGCGCCGGTGCCCGCCAGCACGGTCGGCAGCGTCTGCGCATAGGGCTCGACGATCCGCACCCGGTCGCCGAACTGCCGCGCGACCGCTTCGGCGACCTTGAGGGCAGGGCTCTCGCGGAAGTCGTCGATGTTCGCCTTGAACGCGAGGCCGAGGCACGCGACAATTGCGTCCGGTGACGCCTCGACGAGAGCGGCGACCTGCGCGATGACGTGGTCGGTCTTGCCGTCGTTCACTTCGCGCGCGGTACGGATCAGCGGCGTCTGGTCGGGCGCGGCATGGACGAGGAACCAGGGGTCGACCGCGATGCAATGCCCGCCGACGCCGGGGCCGGGCTGCAGGATGTTGACGCGCGGGTGACGGTTGGCGAGGCGGATAACCTCCCAGACGTCGACGCCCATCGTGTCGGCGATCAGCGACAATTCGTTGGCGAACGCGATGTTGACGTCGCGAAACGCGTTCTCGGTGAGCTTGGTCATTTCCGCGGCGCGCGCGGTGGTGGTGACGCAGGCGCCGCGCACGAACCGGCGGTAGAAGGTGAGGGCCTTGCGTGCGCACCGCGGCGTGATCCCGCCAATGACGCGGTCGTTGTCGATCAGCTCGACCAGGATGCGGCCGGGCAGCACGCGCTCGGGGCAATAGGCGATCGCGATGTCCGCCTGGTCGCCGGTCTTGCCCGGTACGCGCAGATCGGGCCGCAAGGTCGCCAGCAGATCGCGGACCTTCTCTGTCGTGCCGACCGGGGAGGTCGATTCTAGGATAATCGTATCGCCCGCCTTCAGCACCGACGCGATGGTCGTCGCAGCGTCGAGGACATAGCCGATGTTGGGCGCATGATCGGCATCGAACGGTGTCGGCACGGCGATGACAAAGACATCCGCCGGCTCGATCGCGGTCGAGGCGCGCAACGTGCCGCGCGCGACGACGCCGGAGACGAGACCATCGAGATCGACCTCCTCGATATGCACCCGGCCCGAATTGACGGTCTCGACGACCGATTCGGTCACGTCGACGCCGAGCACCTGCGCGCCGGTCCGCGCGATGATCGCAGCGGTGGGAAGGCCGATATAGCCGAGCCCGAGCACGACGACGTTGAGGTTAGTATCCGACAGCATGCCCGGCGCCCTTTGCGAGTGTTTCTGCGATTGTCTCGGCGATCCTGGCCGCGGCATGACCGTCCCCGAACGGGTTATGGGCACGCGCCATCGCGGCATATACGCCTGCGTCGTCGAGCAGCGTGAAGATTTCGGAGACGATGCGGTCTTCGTCGGTCCCGATCAGCTTGGCGGTGCCGGCGGCCACGCCTTCCGGCCGCTCGGTCGTCTCGCGCATCACGAGGACGGGCTTGCCGAGCGCGGGGGCCTCCTCCTGCACGCCGCCCGAATCGGTCAGGACGATCTCCGCCATGCCGAGCGCGCGGACGAAATGCGGGTAATCGAGCGGCTCGATCCGTGCGACGTTGGCGCGATCGCCCAGGATCGCGTCCATCACGGAGACGACGTTGGGATTGGGGTGGACGGGGAACAGCACCGCCACGTCGTCGCGCTCGGCGATCCGACCGATCGCGCGGGCGATCGCCGCCATGCCGTCGCCGAAATTCTCGCGCCGATGCGTAGTGACCAGGACGATGCGCTTGCCGGCGAAGCGCGCTGCAATGGCGTCGAGACCCGCCGCCAGTGCAGGATCCGCGGCGACACGGTCGGCGGTCCAGTGCAGCGCGTCGATCACAGTGTTGCCGGTGACGTGGATCGTGTCGGTAGGGATCGTCTCGCGCCGCAACGCCTCGGCTGCGGTCTCGGTCGGGGCGAAGTGCAGCGCGGCGATCGGCGCGACGATGCGGCGGTTCACCTCTTCCGGCCAGGGCTGGTAGATGTCGCCCGAGCGCAGCCCTGCCTCGACATGCGCGACCGGCACCTTGCGGTAATAGGCGGCGAGCGCACCCGTCATCGCGGTCGCGGTATCGCCCTGCACCATGACGAGATCGGGCATCTCGGCGTCCATCACTTCGCCAAGTCCGGTGAGCAGTCGCGCGGTCAGGCGATCGAGCGTCTGACCCGGCTCCATGAGGTCGAGATCGATGTCGGGCGACAGATCGGCGATGGCGAGGACCTGGTCGAGCAACCCGCGATGTTGCGCGGTAACGCAGGTTCGCACCGCGAGGCCAGGCGTTGCCGCCAGCGCACGGATCACCGGAAAGAGTTTGATCGCTTCGGGGCGCGTCCCGAAAATGACGAGGATCTTGGACATGGAACCTCTCTAGCCGACGATATTTAATGACGCGCTAACCGGTTACAGCGTTTCTTTGATCGGGTGATCGGAATTGCGCGGGTCCGTAACGACCGGTAAATGGTGCAGCGCAACTAAACGACCTCGAAGACATAATTGGAGCTCCGAATGACGATCAAGCCGCTTCGCAAGGCCGTATTTCCCGTTGCCGGGCTCGGCACGCGCTTTCTCCCCGCGACCAAGTCGATGCCCAAGGAAATGCTGACCGTCGTCGACAAGCCGCTGATCCAATATGCGGTCGAGGAAGCGCTCGAAGCGGGGATCGAGCAGATCATCTTCGTCACCGGTCGCGGCAAGGGTGCGCTCGAGGATCATTTCGATATCTCGTACGAGCTCGAGGACACGATGCGCGCGCGCGGCAAGTCGCTCGACGCGATCAGCCAGATCCGGATGAAGCCGGGTTCGCCGGTCTATGTCCGCCAGCAGGAGCCGCTGGGCCTCGGCCATGCGGTATGGTGTGCGCGCGAGATCGTCGGCGACGAGCCGTTCGCCGTCCTGCTCCCCGACGAGCTGATGGTGGGCAAGCCGGGCTTCATGAAGCAGATGGTCGAGGCGTATAACCAGGTCGGCGGCAATGTGATCGGTGCGCTCGAAGTGGCCGATTCCGAGACCGACAAATACGGCATCATCTCGCCCGGCGCGATCGATGGTCGTTTGACCGAGGTGAAGGCTCTGGTCGAGAAGCCCAAGCAGGGCACCGCGCCGTCGAACCTGATGATCCCCGGTCGCTATATCCTCCAGCCGGACGTGATGCGCATCCTGGAGAACCAGGAGAAGGGTGCGGGTGGAGAGATCCAGCTGACCGACGCGATGGCGCAGCTGATCGGCAACCAGCCGTTCCATGGCTTCACCTTCGACGGCCAGCGTTACGATTGCGGCGACAAGGCGGGGTACATCCAGGCGAACCTGGCGATCGCGCTGTCGCGGGCCGACATCGGTCCGGCCGTGCGCGAGTTCGCCAAGGGGCTGCTGAAGGGCTGAACCGGGTCGTTGCCGAGCCGTTACCCCGAACCGGTTCGGCACGTATTCGCGTCAAACATGTAACGGTCAGTCCCGCGCAGGCGGGAACCCGTATTGGCAAACCTCGCGACATGATCGCGACCTCCTGAGCATCTGGGTCCCCGCCTCCGCGGGGATGACGTTACAGGTGGAAAAGGGGGGCGCCGAATGGTTCCGACTGGTTCGGGGGCCACCGGAACACGTCCGGCATGACGACGTCGGTGGTCGAGCGTGCGCCTAGCCGCGCGTTGTACCGCAGGCGCGGCAACCCGGATCCTTCGGCAGGCGGATCGACCGGAAGCGCAGCGCCAGAAGGTCAATCAACAGCAACTTGCCCGCGGGGTCGTCGCCGAACGGGGCGATGGCGCGCAGGACTTCCAGTGCGGCGAGGCTGCCGATCACGCCGGTGACGGGGCCGAGGACGCCGTCTTCCGCGCAGCTCGTCTCGGCCCGCTCGGGGTCTTCGCCGACGAAGCAGCGGTAGCACGGCTTGTCCGCTTCCCAGCCGCGATATGTGGCGAGCTGTCCCTCGAACTGCCCGACAGCGGCGGAGACGAGCGGGATCTTCGCGACATGCGCGGCGTCGGCGACGCAGAAGCGGGTCGCGAAGTTGTCGCAGCCGTCGAGCACGACGTCGGCCCCGGCCAGCAGGCCCGCGACGTTCGTCGGATCGATTCGCACCCGGTGGGTTTCGACCGCGACATGCGGGTTGATCCGCTGGACCGCCGCTGCTGCCGCCTCGACCTTCGCGATGCCGGTATCCACGGTGGTGAAGATCGTCTGGCGTTGCAGGTTCGACGGCTCGACCCGGTCGTCGTCGATCAGGATGAGGCGACCGACGCCGGCGGCCCCCAGATACTGGATCGCGGGCGAGCCGATCCCGCCTGCGCCGACGATCGCGACGGTCGCCGTCTTCAGTCGCGCCTGCCCGGAGCCGCCGAATTCCTTTAGGACGATATGCCGCGCATATCGGGTGAGTTCGTCGTCGGAGAGGATCATGCGCCCCAGGCGAACGTCAGGCTGGTGCGATACCAGGTGTCCGTATCGGTATCGACCACGTCGATCGAATCGCGCGCGCCGAGGATGACGCCGGCCGCATATTGCTCGACCGTCGGGCAATCGATCGCGCGCGGGGTGATGCGGCGGACGCGGCCGTCGCGCGTCATCAGCACCGCGAGGTCGAGGCTGAGCGACCAGCCCTGCACCGTCCGGACCGCCTTCGCGCAACGCCCGGCCATGACCTCGCCGTGGACATAGGCCGAGGTGTTGGCGAGCGTGGTCGCCTGGCGACGGATGCGCAGGGGGGGCAGCGTGCTCCAGTCCTGTGGGGGCAATGGGCCGGATACTGGGCCGGATACTGGGGCAGATGCGGGCACCGTAGCGGGCGGCGTCGCCGGGATCGTGGGGACGACCTGCACCTGAGCGATCGGAGGCGCCGCGGCTTGGAGCAGGAGGAGGAAGGCGGCGATCATCGGCCGGTCGATCCGAAGCCGCCTGCACCGCGGGTGGTGTCGTCGAGCGTCGCGACTTCGTCGAGCGTGGCGCGCAGGACGACCGCGGGAACGAGCTGCGCGATGCGGTCGCCGCGCGCGATCTCGAATGGCTCCTGGCCGAGATTGGCAAGGATCACCTTCAATTCGCCGCGATAGTCGCTGTCGATCGTACCGGGCGTGTTGAGGCAGGTGACGCCGTGCTTGAGCGCGAGGCCGGAGCGGGGGCGGACCTGGACCTCGTGCCCGTCGGGAATGGCGATCGCGAAGCCGGTCGCGACGGCGGCGCGGTCGCCGGGGGCGAGCGTCAGTGCCTCGGCGGAGACGACGTCCATGCCGGCGGCGCCGTCGGTCGCGTAGGCAGGCAAAGGCAGGCCCTCGCCGTGCGGGAGGCGTTTGAGTTCGATGCGGATCATGATGCGGCTTCTAGCGCATCGGCGATGCGGTCCGCCAGTCGGGCGGCGACCGCGTCCTTGGGCAGGCGCTCCCAGCTCTCGACGCCGGCAGCCGTGACGAGATGCACGCTGTTGTCCGCGCCGCCCATCACGTCGCCCGATACGTCGTTGGCGACGATCCAGTCGGCGGCCTTGCGAACGCGCTTGGCGGTGGCGTGTTCGAGCACGTGTTCGGTTTCTGCGGCGAACCCGATCAGGAGGCGAGGGCGGTGCGGGCTGCGCGCCAAAGTCGCGAGAATATCGGGATTTTCCGCAAGCGTCAGCGTCGGCGTTGCATCGCCTTTCTTGATCTTCTGCTGGGAGGATTCGACATGCCAGTCGGCGACCGCGGCCACCATGACGGCGGCGTCGGCGGGCAGCGCGTGGTCGACGGCGTCGGCCATCTCGCGTGCCGTTTCCACGTCGATCCGGTCGACCGCCGGCGGGGTCGCGAGCGTCACGGGGCCGGCGACGAGCGTGACGCGTGCGCCGAGTTGTGCCAGCGCCGCGGCGATCGCGAAGCCCTGTTTGCCCGAGGAGCGATTGGCGATGTAGCGGACCGGGTCGATCGGTTCGTGAGTCGGGCCGGCGGTGACGAGGACGTGGCGGCCCGTGAGCCGCTTGCGCGGGCCGGGAGCAAGCATGTCTTCGATCGCGGCGAGGATCGCGGGGGGCTCGGGCAGGCGGCCGGGGCCGTATTCGCCGCACGCCATCGCGCCTTCGTCGGGTTGCATCACCGTCACGCCGTCGGCGCGGAGTTGCGCGACGTTGCGGACGGTCGCGGCGTGGGTCCACATCCGGACGTTCATCGCGGGCGCGACCAGGACCGGCTTGTCGGTAGCGAGCAGCAGTGTCGTCGCGAGGTCGTTCGCGAGTCCGCCGGCCATGCGCGCGATCAGGTCGGCGGTGGCGGGGGCGACGACGATCAGATCGGCCTGGCGGCTGAGCTGGATATGGCCCATCTCGGCCTCGTCCTTGAGATCCCAGAGCGTCGTGTAGACCTTGTCCTCGCTGAGTGCGGCGAGCGTCATCGGCGTAACGAAATGATGCGCCGCCTCGGTCATCACGCAGCGCACCGCATGGCCGCGGCCTTTCAGCAGGCGGATCAGTTCGGCGGCCTTGTAGGCGGCGATCCCGCCACCGACGATCAGGAGAATGCGCGTCATGAGGGCGTCTTTAGCGGATAATCCGCGTCACGGTAATGCGTCGGCTGTCGAGCGCCGCATGGACCAGATCGCGCAGGCCGTCGGGGACGAACACGAGCCCGGTGAGCAGCAACGGCGTGACCAGCAGCGCCCAGTGCGGCGTCTCCTCGGTGCCGAACACGGTGATCAGCAATGCGGTGAGGACGATCATGGCGAGCGCGCGCAGGGCGAGGGGATCGCGCCATGTCGCCCAGCCGAACAGCGCGAGGCCGACGATCGGCGCCGCGAAACCCAACGGCAGCCAGGCGAGTGCGGTGGCCGAGATCGTGGCGGACACGAACGCGCCGAAACCGAGCAACCCGGCCCACTCGAAGACCATGTCGTCGAGTGGCTTGACGACCTGCACCACGGCATAAGCGTGGATTGCCAGTACGAGGGCGGCGACGATCAGCGCGGCGGCCCAGCCTAGCGCCTCGCGCCGCTGACGTTCGGCCAGCGCGAACGCCAGCATGACGATCAGATAGAGCGCGGCAGTCTCGCGGAGCACGGCCGCTGCAACACCGAATGCGATCGCGTCGACATAATGGCCGTGCCGCCTGATCGCGAGCGAGAGCGTTATCGCGAGCCCGGCCCAGAGATCGGGCAATGGCGCGAGCGAGGGCTGGAGCAGCGGCGCGAGGCTGGCGAACAGCAGCAAAGCGACCGCCGTCTGCGCGGCGCGCGTCTTCAGTACCGGCTGCATACGGCCATGGCAGGCGACCGCGACCGCCGCGGTGAGCAGGTAGACCATCGCCATCACCGCTATGTTCGGCAGCGCGGCCTCGATCACCGCGAGCGTGGGCAGGCGGAACGCGGTGAATGGCGCGAGCGGATAGCCGCCGGCGCGCAGTGCATCCGCGGCTACCGCATAGTAATTGCCACCGTGGCGAACGCCGTCCACGATCATTGCGTATAGCGCGGTATCGGTATGACCAGGCGCTACGGACAGCGCGGCGAACGTCGTGGTCAGGATCAAGGCCAGCAGCGCGACCACCGCGCGGGCGGCGGGTTGCGAGATGTTTGCGAACCTTGACGGCGCCGCGAGCCAGACCGGGGTCAGCGGGCGGCGCATCGTCACGTCACGCTGAACCACGTTCCTGCGATGCCGACGAGCGCGGCGATCACCGCCACCGCCGCATAACGCCAGCCGCCGCCGATCCGGATGACTTCGATCTCGCGCAGCGGCGGCATCGGGGGCGCGCCGCCGGGGGCGGGGTAATGCGCCTCGATCCGGCGGACCAACTCGGGCAGGCGGGTGAGCGTCTGGAAGTCGGCGATCAGGCGGTCGGCGATCGCGGCCTCGGGGCCGAGTTCGCCGCGGATCCAGTCGCGGACGAACGGCTCGGCGGCTTCCCACAGGTTGATGTCGGGGTTGAGGCTGGTCGCGACGCCCTCGACCATCACCATCGTCTTCTGGAGCAGCAGCAGATGCGGCTGCGTCGCCATGTCGAAATCGCGCGTGATCGAGAATAGACTGTCGAGCATCATGCCGATCGA
This sequence comes from Sphingomonas sp., assembly GCA_021154945.1. GTDB lineage: Bacteria > Pseudomonadota > Alphaproteobacteria > Sphingomonadales > Sphingomonadaceae > Sphingomonas. The sequence goes on along the minus strand of JAJNQF010000317.1, from coordinate 1,999 downwards.
CATGTCCTTGACCGGCAGCCCGCGCATCGGCTCGCCGACCGCACGCAACGCGGTGGCGAACTCGGCGACGTCGTGGTGCGCAGGGACGTAGCCGGCCTCGAAATGGATCTCGGCGACGCGCTTATAATTGCCGGTGATCAGCCCGTAGAGGATCTCGGCGAGCCAGACGCGCGCGCGGCGGTCGATCCGGCCCATGATGCCGAAATCGATCGCGGCGATCCGGTTGCCGGGCAGCGCGAACAGGTTTCCCTGGTGCATGTCGGCGTGGAAGAAGCCGTCGGCGATCGCCTGGCGCAGGAACGCGCGGACGAGCGTGTTGGCGAGGCCGGGCAGGTCGTAGCCGGCGGCGACGAGCGCCGGGCGATCGGACAGCTTGATGCCGTCGATCCATTCGATCGTCATGACCTTGTTGGTCGAGCGCGCCCAATCGATCGCGGGGATGACGAAATCGGGCTCGGCGGTCATGCCCTCCGCGAGTTCGGACGCCGAGGCGGCTTCGCGGCGGAAGTTCAGTTCGCGCAGGGTCCAGCGTTTGAACGTCTCGATCGTGAGGCGCGGGCGCAGGCGCATCGCTTCGGGGCTGAGCGCCTCCAGTTGGGCCGCGGCCCAGCTATAGGTGTCGATCGCGCGCGCGAAATCGTCTTCAACGCCAGGGCGGAGGACTTTCACCGCGACCTGGCGGCCATCGGTGGTGACCGCGCGGTGGACCTGCGCGATCGATGCTGCGCCGACCGGAATCGGTTCGATCCGCGAGAACAACGTCTCCAGCGGCTTGCCGAAGCTCGCCAGCATCGCCGCCTCGATCGTCTCGTAGGGGACGGGGGAGAGCTGGTCCTGGAGCCTGAGCAGATCGTTCGCCGCGTCCTCGCCGACGAGATCGGGGCGGGTGGCGAGCGTCTGGCCGAGCTTGATCGCCGCGGGTCCGATCGTCTGGAACGCGTCGGCGTAACGCGGCACTGCGGGCACGCGCGCGCCGAACCGGGCGATCCGGGCGAGGCGGCGGACGGGGGCTGGCGTGTTCGGGTCACGCTCGATCCCGCGCAGCGCGCCGTGGCGAGCGAGGATGCGGCCCCATTTTAGGAGACGCCATATGTGGGTGGTTGAGGCGGTCACTGGGCCGGAGCGCCTTGAGAAGGGTTATGTTCACGCGAAGGCGCGAAGGCGCGAAGAGAGATTTGTTCACGCGGAGACGCGGAGACGCGGAGAGAAAGAAGAAGTGGTTTGCGCGGAGGCGCGGAGGCGCGGAAATGTGGCGCCTCGCCGCGCTTGCGGCTTTTCATCATGAGCGAAGCGGTTGCAAAGCGCTGGCGCGCAAGAGGCTTCTTGGCGCTTTCGCCCTTACTTACTCTCCGCGTCTCCGCGTCTCCGCGTGAACACATCTTTGCGTCTTCGCGCCTTCGCGTGATCACTATATCTTCCACCCACTGTGGATCGCGACGAGTCCACCCAGCAAAGGCTCGACCTTGGTCTGCACGAAGCCCGCGTCCGCGATCATGCCCTTGAACTTTGGCATGTCGGGGAAGCGCCGGATCGACTCGATCAGGTAGCGATAGCTGTCGGCATCCTGCGCGAGCAACTGGCCGAGCTTCGGGACCATCTTGTGCGAGTACGCATCGTACACCTCGGCGAACCCAGGCCACACCGTCGTGGAGAATTCGAGGCAATAGAAGCGCCCGCCACGCCGCAGGACGCGGTGCGCTTCGCGCAGAGCCTTGGGGATGTCGGTCACGTTCCGGATGCCGAACGCGATCGTGTAGGCGTCGAAGAACTTGTCGGGGAAGGTCAGCGTCTCCGCATTGGCTTCGGTCCAGACCAGGCCGTCGATCCCGCGCTTCTGAGCGCGCTGCATGCCGACTTCGAGCATCTGCGGGTTGATGTCGGCGACCGTGATCGACGCGCCCGACGGCTCCATGCGGAACGCGATGTCGCCGGTGCCGCCCGCCATGTCGAGGATCTGCTCGCCTTCGCGCGGTTTCACGCGGCGGACGAAACGGTCCTT
>JAJNQF010000302.1 GCA_021154945.1 Sphingomonas sp. | reverse complement strand
AGGCTGGCCAAACACGGCATCGAAGTCACCGAGCTGTCGACGCATCTGCAAGGCCAGCTCGTCGCCGTCCATCCGGCATACGACACGCTGTTCGACGGCTTCGCGCCCCCCGAAGTCCACGGCAAGCCCACCGAGCGCCAGTCATGGGCGGTCGAGCAGGTCAAGCTCGCCGCACGCGCCAGCGCCAATCTCGGCCTGTCCGCGCACGCCACCTTCTCGGGCGCGCTGGCATGGCCCTACGTCTACCCCTGGCCGCAACGCCCCGCCGGGTTGATCGAGGAGGCCTTTGCCGAACTCGCCCGCCGCTGGACTCCGATCCTCGACGTGTTCGAAGACGTCGGCGTCGACTGCGCGTTCGAGGTGCATCCCGGCGAAGACGTCCATGACGGCGCGACCTGGGAGCGCTTCCTCGCTGCGGTCGACAACCATCCGCGCGCGCGCCTGCTGTTCGATCCGTCGCATTTCGTGTTGCAGCAGCTCGATTATCTCGACTTCATCGATCGCTATCACGACCGGATCTCGTGCTTCCACGTCAAGGATGCTGAGTTCAACCCGACCGGCCGAACCGGTGTGTACGGCGGTTACGAGAATTGGGTCGACCGCGCAGGCCGGTTCCGCTCGCTGGGCGACGGGCAGGTCGATTTCTCCGCGATCTTCAGCAAAATGGCGCAGTACGGCTATGACGGCTGGGCGGTGCTCGAATGGGAGTGCGCGCTGAAACGGTCCGACGACGGCGCGCGCGAAGGCGCGCCGTTCATCCGCGACCACATGATCCGCCTGACCGAACGCCCGTTCGACGATTTCGCCGCCAGCGGCATCGACCGCGCCGCGATCCGCAAGCTGCTCGGGCTGTCGGAGGAGCAGGCATGAGCCGCCTCCGTCTCGGTATGGTCGGCGGCGGGGAAGGGGCCTTTATCGGCGCGGTCCACCGGATGGCAGCCGCGCTCGACGGCGACTGGGACCTCGTCGCGGGCGCGTTCAGCACCGACGCCGGGCGGAACACGCGCACGGGCACGCTGCTCGGCCTCGATCCGCAGCGCGTCTATCCGTCGCTCGACGCGATGATCGCGCACGAACGCGCATTGCCTGTGGGCCAGCGTATCGACGCGCTCGCGGTCGTCACGCCGAACCACCTGCACGCCCCGATGGCGATCGCCGCGCTGAACGCCGGCTTCCACGTCTTCTGCGAAAAGCCGATGGCGATGAGCGTCGTCGAGGCCGAGGCGATCGCCGCCGCCGCCAAGGCCAGCGGTCGCCACTTCGCACTGGCCTTCACGTACAGCGGCTATCCGCTGATCGAAGAGGCGCGCGCGCGGGTCGAACGCGGCGATTTCGGCGCGATCCGCCTGGTCCAGGTCGAATATCTGCAAGGCTGGCTCAGCCAACCGATCGACACCGACGGCAACAAGCAGGCCGAGTGGCGCACCGATCCCGCGCGCGCCGGGCTCGGCGGCTGTCTCGGCGACATCGGCACGCACGCGTTCCAGCTCGCCGAGCATGTCTCCGGCCTGTCGGTACACTCGGTTTCCGCGGACCTGACGACGCACGTCGACGGTCGCCGGCTCGACGACGACGTCAGCGCGCTGCTCCGCTTCGAGGGGGGCGCACGCGGCGTGCTCAAGGCGACCCAGGTCGCGGCGGGCGAGGAGAACGGGCTTCGGCTGCGCATCCATGGCGAGCGCGGCGGCCTGGACTGGTCGCAGATGGAACCCAACACGCTGACGCTCCGCTGGCTCGACCGCCCCGCCGAGATCGTGCGGACCGGTGGTCCCGGCATGCTCGACGCGACCGCCTCGCTGGTGCGTACACCTGCCGGTCATCCCGAGGGCTATATCGAGGCTTTCGGCAATCTTTACCGCGCGGTCGCCTCGGCGATCCGCGGCGATCAAGACGGCCGCTGGTTTCCGGGCGTGACCGATGGCCTGCGCACGATGCGCTTCATCGAGGCGGTGATCGCCAACGCCGGCGCAGACCAGAAATGGACTTTAGTAAATCCGGGAGAGAATAAATGAAGCTGCTCATGGCTCTGGTCGCGGGAAGTATCGCGGCAGTTGCGGCAGTCACGGTCTCAGCGCCGACCACCGCGCAATCCACTGCGGCTGCACCGCCGGCCTTCGCCGCATGCCGCGCGTGCCACACCGTCGCGAAGGGCGGCAAGAACGGCATCGGCCCGAACCTGTACGGCGTGGTCGGCCGTGCCGCCGCCGCGACGCCGGGCTTCAATTACTCGCCGGCGATGAAGGCATCGAAGCTGCGCTGGGACGAGAAGACGCTCAACGACTATCTCGCCGCACCACAGAAGAAGGTGCCGGGCACGCGCATGCCGATCGCCACCCCCGATGCCGCCAAGCGCGCGACGATCATCGCCTATCTCAAGGCCGAGGGCTCGAAATGACGGTAATGGTCGCATGACCCTCTCCCGCCGAAATCTGCTCGGGGCCGGGCTCGCGGCCGGTGCCGCCGCGTCGCTGGTGCCGGGCATGGCCGGGGGGCAACGCCGCAGCTCGAACGCCGCGCGCTTCTCGCTCGGCTACGCGCCGCACGAGGGCAGCTTCGCCAGCCGCGGCGGGCGGATCGAACAGATCGCCTACGCCGCCGATCAGGGCTTCACCGCCTGGGAGGACAACGAGGCGGCGACGCGGTCGGTGGCCGAGCAGGAGCAGATGGCCAAGGCGCTCGCGCAGCGCGGCATGACGATGGGCGTGTTCGTCGCCAGCATGCCCAAATGGTCGAAGTCGCGGCCGTTGCTCGGCGCGACCGACGGCGCCGAGCGCGAGGCGTTCCTCGCCGATATCCGCGCCTCGCTCGAGGTCGCCAAGCGACTGAATGCGAAGCGGATGACCGTCGTCACCGGCTTCATGGACCCGAAGGTTCCGGTGGATATCCAGACCGCGCGCGTGATCGACGTGATGCGCCGCGCCGGCGATATCGTCGCGCCATCGGGGGCGGCGATGGTGATGGAGCCGCTCAACACGCGGACCAACCATCCGGGCGTCTATATGCAGACGATCTCGCAGGGCTATGCGGTGGCGCGCGGTGCCAACAGCCCGGCGGTCAAGGTGCTCGCCGATCTATATCACGAGCAGATCCAGTCGGGGAACCTGATCCCGACGCTCGACACGTGCTGGAACGAGATCGGCTATATCCAGTTCGGCGACAATCCCGGTCGCAACGAACCATCGACCGGCGAGATCAACTACGCCTCGATCGTGAAGTGGCTGCGGGCAAAGCGCTATTCGGGCGTGATCGGCATGGAACACGGCAATTCAATCGCCGGGCGAGCGGGCGAGGATCGCCTGATCGCCGCCTATCGCGAAATCGACTCGGTATGACGGCGATGGGCATGAAGCCGATCGGCAGGAAGGGGATGGGGATGAGGGGAACAAGCATGAAAACCTGTTTGATGGCGAGCGTTGCCACGGCGATGACGCTGATGGCGACGGGGTCGGTCGCGGCGCAGGAGAAGCCCGGCTTCAAGGACACGCCGATGCTGCCCGGCGGGCAGTGGCGCGTCCATGACGCCGACCGCCCTGCGCCGGTCGTCGTCGCACCGGCCGCGACCCCCGGCGGTCCGCCCGCCGATGCGGTCGTGCTGTTCGACGGGCGTTCGCTCGATGCATGGAAGCCCGATCGGATCGCATGGCCGATCGCGGACGGTGCGCTGACGATCCCGTCGCGTGCGAAGAGCGGCGGCGAGAACAACCTCGTCTCGAAACAGAGCTTCGGCGACGTGCAGATGCATCTCGAATTCCGCTCGCCAAACCCGCCGACCAAGACCTCGCAGGACCGCGGCAACAGCGGCATCTGGTTCATGCAGCGCTACGAACTGCAGATCCTCGATGGCTCGCAGAACCCGACCTATGCCGATGGCACGGTCGGCGCGGTCTATGGCTGGAAGCCGCCACTGGTGAACGCCTCGCGTCGCCCCGGCGAATGGCAGACCTACGATATCGTGTTCGAGCGGCCCCGCTTCGCCGCCGACGGTAGCCTGGCTCGCCCCGCCTATGTCACCGCGCTGCTCAACGGCGTGCTCGTCCAGAACCACCAGGCGATGCTCGGCACGACCATCTGGCGACAGGTCGCGAGTTACAAGGCGCACGCCGATGCCGCGCCGATCCAGCTTCAGGATCACGATTCGCCGGTGTCGTTCCGCAATATCTGGGTTCGTCCGTTGCCTGAGGCGGCGATCGCACAGGACCTGAAGAAGGACGGTAAATGATCGATCGTAGAACAGCACTCGCGGGCGTCGTCGCCATGTTCGGCACGGCCCTGTACGCGCCGATCGCGCGCGCCGCCGGCGTCGCGCAGGCGCCCGGCGCGGCCGCCGGCATCCCCGTCATCAGCGAGGGTCCGCCCAGCGTCGCGGTCTTCACGGCGCCCCAGCGCGCGCTGATGACCGCACTCAGCGAACGCGTGCTGCCGACCACCGATACGCCGGGCGCGATCGCCGCCGGTGTCCCGGCCTATATCGAGAAGCTGCTCGCTGATTGGGCCCTGCCGGCCGACCGCGTGCCGATCCTGGCCGGGCTCGACGCGATCGAGGCGCGCAGCCTGAAGGACTATAAGGTCGCCGGTGCGAAGGCGACGGCGGCGCAGCAGGATGCGCTGCTCACGCTCGCGATGAACGACCAGATCCCGTCCGGCGGCGTCTTTTTCGAGGCGTTCCGGCAGCTCGTCGTCACCGGCTATTACACCTCCGAAATCGGCATGACGCAGGAGCGGGAGTATCTGCCGGTGCCGGGCGAATATAACGGCCAGTTCCCCTATTCCCAGGTCAGCAAGGTGTATTCCGCATGATCCTCAACCGTAGAAACCTGCTTGCGGGCTCCGGTGCGGTCGCAGCGCTCGCGTTCGTGCCCACCGCGTCGGCCGCCCAGTTGAAGGCGATCGGCCTGCAACTCTACACTATCCGCGAGATCTTCGCGAAGGACCCGGTCGGCACGCTCGGCAAGGTCGCGCAGATCGGCTACCGCGAAGTCGAATTCGGCGGTGGCGGCTATGACGCCATGGACCATGCGATGCTGCGCCGGACGATGGACAAGCTCGGCCTGACCGCGCCCTCGGTGCATATCGGCTACGACGCGCTGCTCAAGCAGTTCGACCAGTCGGTGACGATGGCCAAGACGCTCGGCGCGACCACGGTCGTGCTGCCGTACATGACCGCCGAGCATCGCAACGAGGCGGGCTGGAACGCGGCGCTGCCGAACTTCAACCGGTTCGCGACCGAACTGAAGAAGGCCGGGCTGGGCTTTGCCTATCACAACCACGATTTCGAGTTCACGACCAAGCCGGGCGGGGTCAGCCTGTACGACCGGTTGCTCAAGGAGACCGACCCTGCGCTCGTGAAGGTGGAACTCGATCTCTATTGGGCGCTGCATGCCGGCGAAAACCTGGCGACGCTGATCGAGCGCTTGGCGCCGCGCCTCTACGCCTATCACGTCAAGGACATGCGCCCCGACCGGAGCATGACCGCGGTCGGACAGGGCACGATCGATTTCGGCGCGCTGTTCAAGCTGAAGGGCAGCGCCGGCGTGCGGCATTTCTATGTCGAGAACGACGAGGCTCCCGCGCCTTATCTGCCCGACATCACCACGAGTTTCCGGACACTGCGCGCGCTTCGTTTTTAAATGGGGGCGCTTCTGACGGGGCGTGTTTTCCGAGTTTTAGGAGAGAGAGATCATGGCTGAGACCAACAGGTTCGACGCGATCGTTATTGGATCGGGCGTAAGCGGTGGCTTCGCTGCGAAGGAACTGACCGAAAAGGGCCTCCGCGTCCTGATGCTGGACCGCGGCAAGATGGTCGAGCACGGCGAAGGCTACACCTATGACGGCAAGCCCGCCTATGAGGTGCCGGCGCGCAACATCATGCCCAAGCCGCTGCTCGACAGCGATTATTTCATCGGCAAGCACGGCTATGTCCAACCCAGCAACCGCGAATTCCACAACGACGACCGGCTGAACCCGTACGCCTATGACGAGGGCAGCAAATTCTACTGGATCCGGCCCGGCGCGGTCGGCGGCAAGTCGCTGATCTGGGGTCGCTGGTGCTTCCGTTGGAGCCCCGCGGATTTCGAGGCGAACAAGCGCGACGGCATCGATGGCGACTGGCCGATCCGCTATGACGACGTCGCGCCGTGGTACAGCTATGTCGAGAAATACATCGGCGTGTCGGGCTCGCGCGAGAATCTCGACTATCTGCCCGACAGCGAATTCCAGCCGCCGATGCCGATGAACGTCGCGGAGAAATGGCTCAAGCAGGGTCTCGAATCCAAGTTCCCCGGCCGGAAACTGATCAACACGCGGCTGTCGAACATGACCGAGGACAAGCCCGACCAGAACCGCACCAAGTGCCAGTTCCGCAACCAGTGCGGCAATGGTTGCTCGTTCGGCGCCTATTTCTCGACCCAGGCCGTCACCCTGCCAGCCGCCCGCGCGACCGGTCGCCTGACGCTCAGGTCGGACTCGGTCGTCACCAACCTGGTGTACGACGCGGCGCGGAAAAAGGTCACCGGCGTCCGCTATATCGACGTGAAGACCGGCCAGGCGGAAACGGTGCAGGCCGATCTCGTCTTCCTCTGCGCCTCGGCGATCGCCTCGACGCAGATCATGCTGAACTCGCGCGCGCCGGGAAGCGACCGCAGCTATTTCGACGAGAGCGGCACGCTCGGGCGCTATATCATGGACCATATCTTCCGCGTCGGCGTCGAGGGTGACATCCCCGGCATGGAGGAGTTCATCGAATATGGCCGTCGTCCGGGTGGCGTCTACGTGCCCCGTTTCCGCAATATCGGCAAGGACGACGGCGTCGGCTTCAAGCGCGGCTATGGCTATCAGGGCAGCGCCTATCGCAACCCCGCCGCGCCGGTCGGTTTCGGCGCGTCGATGAAGCAGGGCATGCGCAAATACGCCCCGTGGAAATTCAGCATGGGCGCGTTCGGCGAATGCCTGCCTTATGCCGATAACAGGGTGTCGCTGCACCAGTCGAAGGTCGACCGGTTCGGGGTGCCGCTGGTCCGCTTCGACGTGACGTTCCGCGACAACGAGCTGAAGATGATGGCCGACGCCCGGACGCAGGGCGAGGCGATGTTGAAGGCGGCCGGCCTGACCAACGTCAAGAGCAGCGAGAAGGAGCACGTCCCCGGCGACGCGATCCACGAAATGGGCGGTGCCCGCATGGGCCGCGACCCGCGCACGTCGGTGCTCAACGAATGGAGCCAGGCGCACGCCGCGTCCAACCTCTACGTCACCGACGGCGCACAGATGGCGTCGATCTCGTGCGTGAACCCCTCGCTGACGTTCATGGCGCTCACCGCGCGCGCCGCGGATCATGCCGTCAAGCAGATGAAGAAGGCCTGACGACCAAGAGCTTTGGGGGCGGAACGTCGTAAACCGCCCCCAAGACTTTGATAGCCAGCGCGCGCGACTCCGTATCTGCAAGTATAAGCGTCGATCTCACGGTCATCCGCGTTGTGCACAATGGCCAACCGAGGTTCGGCCATTTTCCCGCGCGCCGTCACAATCGGCCCAAACTTTCCCCAATATGCCTCGGATATGCGAAGTCTTGATCGAGGTCGTTGACGACGCGCTACAAAACCGTCTGTATCGCTTCCGTAACGAACATCGACCGCATTTTCGCCTCCGGCTGGATTGGATCCGCGATGCCAGGCCTCGTGACCACAGGTTTGCCCCCGGAAACGGGGCCGCAAGGCGGGGCTGTCGACGCCTGCGACCGGGAGCCGATCCACGTCCCCGGCTCGATCCAGCCGCACGGCATGATCCTCGTCGCCGATCCGGTCACGCTCAGGATCGTCGCCGGCGCCGGAGAGATCGAAACGCTGCTCGCACCGCACTGGCTCGGCGGGCATCTCGACGACATCCTCCGCCACCCGGTCTCCGCGCGCCTCGCCGATCCTTCCGGCGTCGGCCCCGGCCCCGGCGTCACGTTGCTCCAGATCGACGGCATCGACGTGATGTTCGATGCCACCATCCACCGCTCACCCACTGCGATCATCGTCGAACTGGAACCCGCACCCCCGACGATGCCGTCGCCGATCGAGATGCTGGCGGCGATGGAAGACGCCGCCGCAACCTTCGAGCAAGCCTTCGGACTGCGGGAATTGTGCGAGCGCGCGGCGCGGATCTTCCGCCAGGTCACCGGGTTCGACCGGGTGATGGTGTACCGCTTTCACGACGACGGCACCGGCGTCGTCGTCGCGGAGGATCGCGATCCGGCGCTGCGATCGTTTCTCAACCAGCATTTCCCCGCCTCCGACATCCCGCGCCAGGCCCGCGCGCTCTATGTCCGCAACCGCGTTCGCGTCATCCCCGACATCGCCTATGAACCGGCGCCGCTGCGGCCGTTCGGCAACGATGCGCTCGACATGAGCGACGTCGCCTTGCGCAGCGTTTCGCCCACCCATCTGCGCTACCTCGCCAACATGGGCGTCGCCGCGTCGGCCTCGGTCTCGATCGTCCGCGACGGGGCGCTCTGGGGTCTGATCGCCTGCCATCACCCGACCCCCAAGCTGCTCCCGCTGCATGCCCGCATGGCGTGTCGCGCGCTGGCGGGAAGCCTCTCGCGCCAGATCCGCGCGAAGGAGGATGCCGAACTCTTCCGCGAACGCATCCGCCTGCGCACCGCCGAGGACGCGGTCATGCTGCGGCTCGGCAGCGACATCTCGCTGGCCGGCCTGTTCGCGATCGCCGGCGACGATCTGGCCCGGATGCTGGCCGCCGACAGCTTTGCGGCGGTGCGCGGCACGGAATTGTTCGTCGCCGGTCGATCGCCCCGGCACGACGACATCCGCAAAATCGCCGCGCACGTCGTCGACCTCGCGCGGACGGTGCCGTTCGCGACCGATCGCATGGCCAAATACCTGCCCGACGCCGCCGCGTGCCAAGACCTCGCGAGCGGCGTCCTCGCGGTGACGATGGCGACCGAAGAGCCGACCATCCTGCTCTGGTTTCGGGCCGAACAGATCGCCGTCGTGAACTGGGCGGGCAATCCGCAAAAGGACGTGCCGGCCGATCTGCACACGCCGCTGACGCCGCGCGCCTCGTTCGAGATCTGGAGCGAGGCGGTCCGCGGACGCTCGGTGCCCTGGACGCTGTTCGAGGTCGAGGCGGCGGGCCGGCTCAAACGGACGATGTACGATGCGCGCCAGCACCGCCGGCTGTTCGAGATCAACCGCGAGCTCATGGCGACGATCGCCGACAATGAGAGCCTGTTGTTGCAGAAGGATTATCTGATCAAGGAGGTGCACCACCGGGTGCAGAACAGCCTGCAACTCGTGTCGGCGTTCCTCGGGTTGCAGGGCCGTGCCGTCGGCGACGCGGTCCTGACCTCGCATCTGATCGAGGCGCAGCGCCGGCTTTCTGCGGTGGCGATGGTCCACCGCCGGCTGCATTCCGACGAGCATCTCCAGGCGATCGACCTCGCGCGCTATATCGGCGATCTGTGTACCGAGATCCGGTCGACGATGGACGGATCGTGGGGCACGCAGATCCAGCTCGATCTGGTGCCGATCCTGATGTCGACCGACCGCGCGGTGCATGTCGGTTTGATCCTCACCGAACTGGTCATCAACGCCAATAAATACGCCTATGCCGGTGGCTCGGGGCCGATCACGATCGCGCTGGAGCAGCAACAGGCGCGGTTCCTGTTGATCGTCGCCGATCGTGGCAGCGGCAAATCGGGGCAGGGCATGGGGTTCGGATCGCGGATGCTCGCGTCGATGGTCGCCCGGCTTGCGGGAACGATGGCCGAGACCGACAATTGTCCCGGTCTGCGCGTCACGATCGCCGCGCCGATCGGCGAGCCGTAGAAGCATCTTCGCGGCGCGTGCGTGGCGGTGTACGGGGGCTGCCCGCTTGTCGGTCCGATCTCGCCTGCGCGGCCTGTCGCGCGCGATCGGTGGTGGCGATAATATGGCGTCGATTGAACCGGAGTTGCGTGTGGTGGATGGTGCGGGAAAGACCTGGGACGGCGCGATCGTCCGCAAATGGCTGGAAAGCCGCGTCGCCGCCGCGCGGTCCGATCAGGTGGTCGCGGAGCGCGCGGGGCGGGATCGCCAGGACGATTGCGACAAGGCTACGGCGGAGGAAATGGTCTGCACGCTGATGAAGGCCAAGCCCGCGACGAACGCCCAGGCTGGTTTCATGGACGAGCTGAGGACCTTGCTCGATCGTGACGACTATGTCTGGCGCGGCGTGTATAACGACACGCGCTTCGACCGGCATGTCCGCACCTTCATCAAGAAGCTGATCAAGATGGCCAAGGCGAACGACGGGTTCGAGAACACCACCCATTATCAGTGACGTGATGCCGTTTGCGTCCAGCGGGACAGTTTGGAGCGATCGCGGGACGCCGTGCTTCGTCCGGCCTACTCCGATCGACGGGGAGTTCGTGCTTTCGGCTGCGAAAGCGCCCATATCGATATGCCGGTATCGCCGCCGGCACGGGACGATCGCCGACCGGATCGCAAAGAAAGCCGCTGCTGCAACCCTATGAAATCGACCGAAGAGACCTTGGAAGAGCTTGGCTGGAATGCGTTTTTCAGCGAGCAGGTTTCACCCGACGAGGCGCTGCTGTGTCATCCCGTCCGGGTAATGGCGGTCCATCGCGGCAAGATCGCGGTCGCCGGGCTGGGCCCACAGCGTTTCATCACCCCGTATATTCCCGGTGCGCTGCCGACCGACGATCATCCGACCGTCGGCGACTGGGTGCTCGTCGATGGCGCGACGGTGCAGCCCGTGCGCGTTCTCCAGCGGATGAACCTGTTCAAGCGACGCTCGCCGGCCGATCCGCGCAGGGATCAGATGATCGCGGCAAACGTCGACACGGTGTTCATCGTCGCCTCGTGCAACCAGGATTTCAGCGTCGCGCGGCTCGAGCGCTATCTGGTGTTGGCGCGCGAGGTCGGGGTGGACCCGGTCGTGGTCCTCACCAAATCCGACCTGACCGACAGGCCCGAGGTGTTCGCGGCTGCCGCGCGCGCGATCGAGCCGGGCCTGCTGGTCCAGACCGTCAACGGCCGCGATCCAGCCGACGTCGCCGGACTGGCGGCGTGGTGCGGCCCCGGCAAGACCGTCGCCTTTCTGGGCTCCTCGGGCGTCGGCAAGTCGACGCTGGTGAACTCGTTGCGCGGGTCCGACAGCATCGCGACGCAGGCGGTTCGCGCGCACGATTCCACCGGCCGGCACACCACCACGGTCCGCGAGATGCACCGCCTCGATCATGGCGGCTGGCTGCTCGACCTGCCGGGGATGCGCGAACTGCAACTGTCCGATGCGGCAACCGGCATCGCCGAGGTCTTCGACGATTTCGCGCTGGCGGCACAGGACTGCAAATTTTCGGACTGTTCGCACGGCGTCGAGCCCGGATGCGCCGTTCGCGCCGCGATCGAGGCAGGCACGCTGACCCCCGAGCGGTTCGATCGCTGGCGCAGGCTGGAAGCCGAGGAAACCGCAAACGCCGCCAAACTCACCAAGCGACGATCGCGCTAGCGGGCTCGGACAGGCCGGATCGGAGGTCAGTTCACACCGCCAAATGAACGCCGCTCGCCGTCCTACCGTGTTCGTTCCGGAGTCCGTATCGCTGGCGGACGCAGGTTGAATCCTCCCCCGCCAGGGGGAGGTGGCGCCGTAGGCGACGGAGGGGGCGGACCCGGAACAGCGGTTATCCCTTACCTCCCCCTCCGTCTGGCAAGAGCCAGCCACCTCCCCCTTGCCGGGGAGGATTAACGGGTGCGTCGTATCGCCAGTGTCGCGACGTGCGTCCGGTTGCGCCGTTCGCGCCGCGATCGAGGCGGGGACGCTGACTCCCAAGCGGTTCGATCGCTGGCGGGCGCAGGTTGGATCCTCCCCCGCAAGGGGGAGGTGGCGCCGAAGGCGACGGAGGGGGAGGACCCGGA
>JAJNQF010000294.1 GCA_021154945.1 Sphingomonas sp. | reverse complement strand
CTCCACGACCAGCTCTGGGTCCAGGATCCCGAAGGTTTCAAGCGCCGCGTCGATGAATTCCTGACGATGGCGCGCGCGCACGGCATCCGTCCGCTGTTCGTGCTGTTCGACAGCTGCTGGGATCCCGATCCAAAGCTCGGGCCACAGCATCCGCCGATCCCCGGCGTCCATAATTCGGGCTGGGTGCAGGGTCCGGGCCTGCCGGGGTTGCGCGACCGGAGCCGCTACCCCGCGTACAAGGCGTATGTGCAGGGGATCGTCGGCGCGTTCGCCAAGGACGACCGCATTCTTGGCTGGGACGTCTGGAACGAACCCGACAACGGCGCCGACCAGTATAAGGGCCAGGAGGGCAAGGAACCGCTCGTCCGGGCGCTTCTGGCGCAGGCGTTCGACTGGGCGCGCGACGCCGACCCGTCGCAGCCGCTGACCTCGGGCGTGTGGCAGCATGACGACTGGACCCCGACCGGTGGCAAGCTGTCGCCGATGGAGAAGCTGCAGCTCGGCCAGTCCGACGTCATCACGTTCCACGATTACAGCTGGCCCGAAACGTTCGAGGCGCGCGTGCGTCAGCTATTGCCGTACAACCGGCCGATCCTGTGCACCGAATATATGGCCCGCGGCAACGGATCGACGTTCGACGGTTCGCTGCCGATCGCCAAGCGCTACAATGTCGCCATGATGAACTGGGGGTTCGTCGACGGGAAGACACAGACCCGCTTGCCCTGGGACAGCTGGAAAAAGCCGTATGTGATGGAGGAACCGACGATCTGGTTCCACGAGGTCTTCCGCGCCGATGGCACGCCCTATCGCAAAGCGGAAACCGATCTGATCCGCCGGCTCAGCGCTGCACCCAAGACCGTGGTCCCCGGCGAACCGATCACCGTGCCGCAGTCCGGCACACGTCGCCGCCGCTGACGGCGCAGGGGCCGGCGCAGAGGCCGGGGCCGGGGCCGGGCACAGGATCCCGGCCTCGATCACGGCGTATTACGGCAGGACCGAAGCCGAGCGTCCCCAGTGGTTTGGCGTGCGACCCAGCTCGAGTTCCAGCATGCCGCCCTGGATGATCGCGGCCTGCGTCAGAAACGGCACGTCGAGCGGTTGTCCATTCAGCCTCGCCGCGCGGATGTAACGCGTGCCCGCCCCCTGCCCGCGCGCGACGATGGTGAAGGTCCGCCCGTTCTCGAGCGTGATCCGGGTGCGCGGCTGGTGCGGCGCGTGAAGATAATAGAGATCGCTGCCAAGCTTCGGGAACAGCCCGATGCGGTTGAAGACATAATGCGAGCTCATCGCGCCACTGTCCTCGTCGCCGGGATAGGCGTTCGCGGTAAACCGCCTGAAGACGACATCGGCATAATAGCTTGCCAGGTCCGGCCGGCCGACGTCGCTGAAGAGCCACGGCGTGGAAAAGGACGGCTCGTTGGTGAAATCGATCAGCTTGGCATCGAAGGCGTGCTGCAATCGCCGGGTGAACGCCTCTCGCCCTCCCATGATCGCGACCATCCCGGGCACATCGTGGACCGGCGCGTAGGAATAAATCCATCCCGTCCCTTCGTAGAAGCCGAAATTGTCGTGCGTCTTTCCATCCCAGCCCAGCTTGGGATCGTTGGGCTGGAAACGCCCGTCGGCAAAGCGGGGACCGACAAAGCCGGTATATCCGTCGCTCTCGGCATTCGCGTCCCAGACGTTACGCCAGTTGCCCGCCCGCTTCGCCAACACCGCCGCCTCGTCCGGACGGCCCGTGCCCGCCGCCAGCCTTGCCGCGTAATAGTCGTTGAGCGCCATGCCCGTGGTGGCCGAACCCGAGCGCGACCGTTGCGGCGTTCCTTCGGGACTGCGATCGCCGACCGCGAAATAGCCGTCGACGAGATACCGTGGCCGGCGCCGTTCGAATGCGTTGAACAGGGCGACATCGGCGGCTTTCGTCCAATCGACCCCGGCCACGCCGCGCAGAAAGCCCTCGCCGATCGCGTTGTCGACCTCGTCGCCCGCCTGCCCGATATGGAAATTGCGGCCGGAAATAAACGCGGTATCGGCCGCGCCATAGCGTTCCCACGTCCGGATGAACGATCCGATCACGCCCGCATAGGTCCTGGGCCGGACGATCGACATCAGGGGATAGAGCGTGTGGTACGTATCCCATAATGTGTAGTGATCGTCATAGAGCGGCGACGTCCGCTCGCTTTCCACCTGGTCCTGCGATCGATCGCGGGGCTGGATCGTACTGTGATACAACGACGTGTAGAACCGGCGGCGATCTGCCTTTCCGACGCCCTCGATCGTGATGCGTGCCAGGGCGTCGTTCCAGGCCTTGGCCGCCGCCATCCGGACACCGGCCAGATCCCAGCCGGGTATATCCTGCTCGAGCAACTCCTCTGCACGCTGCGCGCTGGCGAAGGAGACCGCGATCTTCATCTCGATGGGTTTGCGATCGGTGCTGCCGAACGTCCACCAGGCGCGCAGCGGCTGGTCGGCGGGGGCGCTGCCGCTGGTCGCGCCCG
Source organism: Sphingomonas sp. (assembly GCA_021154945.1). Taxonomy (GTDB): domain Bacteria; phylum Pseudomonadota; class Alphaproteobacteria; order Sphingomonadales; family Sphingomonadaceae; genus Sphingomonas. The sequence goes on along the minus strand of JAJNQF010000294.1, from coordinate 12,932 downwards.
CCCGCCGCACGTTCGATCGCTCGACGCCCCACGCGGTCGGCTTCGCATCGACCTTTGCGACGAACCAGATATCGACCTGCGCGGGCGACCAGTAGTTCTTGGTGCGGACCCGGCCGACGATCTTCCCTTCGTCGGGAAACAGCGTCACGTCGGACCCCGCGCTCCCCATTTGGCCCATGATCTTGCGGGTGACGTCGAACAGCAGGTGTGCATCGTCGGACCGGGAGCCGGAGCGGGGAAAAGTGAACCGGTACAGCGCGGCATGGTGTGCCGGGGCAATCTCCACGTCGGTGCCATAGCGCGTCAGGGTCACCGAATACCCGTCGGCCGCTGCATGTTCGTTCCGCTTTGGCGAGAGATGATCGGCTTCCCGCGTCTGCAACGTGCCGGTCTGGGGCGAGACGAGAAACGTGCCGTAGCTCGGCGTGCCGCCAGACCCTTGCGTATGGAGTTGCGCAAACCCGCTCAGCGGTGCGTCGCGGTCATAGCCCGCATTGCTCGTCGTCGACGTGATCGTGTTCGGGCTCGGGTGGATCGATCCGGCGGGCAGCGTCGGACCGGGGATCGTGTCGCCCTGATCGTCATCGCCCGTCCCGAGCAGCGGGTCGACATATTGGCTGAGCGGTACGTGATCCTGACCGGCGCCGCCCCCCGTCCCGGCCCCTCCCTGCGCCACCGACGCCACCGAGGCCAGAGCGAGGCCGAAACCGATCGACGCCAGCGATGCGGCGGACCGCCGTGCGCTTGCCGATCCGCCCCTCCACCGGTTCATCGTCTTGCGGGGGTCGCGCGTGCCTCGGCAGTCAGCACGAGTTCGGCCGCGAGCAACGCACCCTCCTGATCCTGCGCGACCGACGTGTGTTCGACGATATCCGTCACGAACTGCGGCCCGAACGGCAACGGCACCTTCGAGCAATCGAGGTAGCGCGTCCCCTTCTTGTCGGCGATCAGCAGGTGGTTGCCACCCGGCCGCCCTGCGATGTCCACATATTTACGGAGCTCGATATAGCCCTCTGTGCCGAGGATGAAGAGGCGGCCGTCGCCCCAGGTCGGCAGGCCGTCGGGCGTGAACCAGTCGACGCGGACATAGCCCGAACCGCCGTCGCCGCTTAGCATCATGTCGCCGAAATCCTCGAACTTGGGATGCGCGGGATTGCCGAAGTTCCCCGTCTGCGATGCGAGCACCTGCGCGCGCTTACTGCCCGTCAGGTAGACGAACTGGTCGGCCTGGTGACTGCCGACATCGGTCAGGATACCGCCGTTCTGCGCCGGGTCCCAGAACCAGTCGGGGCGGCTCGCGGCGGACAGCCGGTGCGGTGCGAGGTTCACGGTCTGGATCACGCGCCCGATTGCGCCGTCATGGACGAGTTGCCCCGCCATCACCGCGGCAGGCACCTCAAGCCGTTCGGAATACATGATCCCGTATTTGCGCCCGGTCTCCTTGATTGCGCGGCGGACGTCGGCAAGCTGCTTCAGCGTCGTCACCGCCGCCTTGTCGCTGAGATAATCCTTGCCCGCACGCATGACCCGGATGCCCAGCGGTGCGCGCAGGCTGGGGATCGCCGCGCTGCACACCAGCTTGATCGTTCGGTCGTCGAGGATCTCCTGCTCGGATCGCGCGAGCTTCACGTCGCCGTAGCGCTTCCTGAACATCGCGATCTGTTTCAGATCGGTCGCATAAAACGCGGTGAGCACGCCGCCGCCGCGGATGATCGCATCGGTGATGCCATAGATGTGGTTGTGGTCCATCCCGATCACCGCGAACGGCAGGCGGTATTTCGCCTCCGGTGCCGGACGCGCGACCGCGCCTTCGGTGGGCGCATCGCCGCGCGTGGCGGATTGTGCGAACGCGTCGGCGGCAAACCCGGCGGCGAGGCCAGCGGTCAGGCCAAGTCCGAGGACCCCGCGTCGGTTGGTATCGGTCACAGCTATTCCCCTTGTCAGATCGCCACCAGATTCGTCGGCCATGTCATCGCGTCGCCGCGGTCCATCGCCTGTTCGCCGAGCAGCGAGGCGACGCTCGCCTGATAGGCTTGGCGCAGCAGGCCGGGCAGCGGCTTGCCCGCGCGCACCGCCGCGCCGAACCCCTCGAACTGCAGCATCGTCTCGTCATATTCGCCCCAGCCGAGCGACTCGCCGGGCGTCGTCACGGGCAGCTCGGGGAACCAGGTGGCGCCGCCAATCGGCACGGTGCGCTTGTGCCCACGCGCGACATCCTTCTGCATCCGCTGCAGCGCCAGTACCTTGGCCGGCACCTCCTGATAGATGCGGCCGAGTTCGGGCTCGATCGTGCCCTTGCTGCCCTGGATCTGCTCCTCGCAACCATAGCGCGCGTTGTTCAGCAGCGAGGTGTAGATGAACTTTCGCCCGCCCGAATATTCGTAGATCAGCGCGACATGGTCGTAGACCTCGCGGCCGTCCTTCCAGAAACAGATGCTGCCCGAGCCGATCACCCGCGTCGGCGGCGCGTCGAAGAACCAGTTGCCGACCTGAAGCTGGTGCGTCGCCAGTTCGGTCATCAACCCCGCCGAGCTGTCGCGGTACAGGCGCCAGTTGATCTGGCGATCGGTGGCGTCGGCAGGCACCGCGCGACGCCAGGCATTGTTGCGGTGCCAGCTCGCCCGGATCTGGGTCAGCGATCCGATCTCGCCGGCCTTGGCGCGCTTCAAGGCGTTGAGATAGGTCGGGTGGAACATCCGCTGATGGCCGATCTGGAGCACCTTGTTCGCCGCCTGCGACCGGGTCACCATCGCGCCGCAATCCGCGATCGTGCGCGCCATCGCCTTTTCGCACCACACATGCAGCCCCGCATCGAACGCGTCGAAGCTGTGCCGCGCATGCAGGTTCAGCGGCGTCGCGATCACCACCGCATCGATCCCGCCAGCGTCGAGCATCGCGCGGTGATCGCTGAAGACGCGCGTCGTCGGGCCGACCCACTGCCGCGCCTTCGCCAGGTTCGGCGCATAGGTATCGCAGATCGACACGACCGCGCAGCTGCGCGTCTTGTTGATGTTCTGGATCAATGTCCGGCCCCGGTCGCCCGTGCCGATCACGCCGAGCCGTACGGGGTTCGTCTTCGCTGGATCGGCACCCGCCGCCGACGCCGCGGACACGGCCCAGGGCGCCGCGGCCGCCATTCCGGCGCCAGCGGTCGCCATCATCACGCGATCGATGAACGATCGCCGCGTGAGGTCGAAATCCTTGTCGGTCATGCCGCGGGCATCCTCGCTTCGTCGACGGTCGGCGCCGCCTCTTGGGAAAGATCATATAGAAAACGGTGGGTCGGCGCGCCCTCCACCAGTCGTCGCGCGCCAGCGTCATCCGCGACCAGCAAAGCGGTGCTCAGCGCCTCCGCCCTGCCGCCGCTGCGATCGACCGCCACCGCACAGCGTGCCGCGGTCACGGTCGCGCAATCGCTCGGCCGGATCATCGCCGCACGCTCGGGCGCATGCGTGCCCGCGCCCACCGTCGTCGAGATCGACAGCGCCTCGTCGATGAGGTCGAGCTCGATCAGCACCGCGCCGTCGATCGACGGATGGGGTATCGCGAACGGCCAGCCGCCCCCGAGCGGATGCTCGCCGATCGCCGCCAGCGAGCTCTCGCCCGCCGAGAGACACGCCGAGACGACGCCCGCATCGCGCAACGCCGCGCACGCCCGATCCAGCGCAAACCCCTTGCCGAAACCACCGAAATCCAGCGCGAGCGGTCGCGTCGCCGCGATCCGCGCCGTGCGCGCGTCGAACATGACATCGCCCCACCCCGCCCCGCCGAACCGCTGGTCGATCGCGGGATCGAACAGCCCGACGGTCAGCGCATGCACGTCCTTGATCGCGGTCAGCGCCTCGATCAGCACCGGATCGTCGATCGCGACGCCGCGCCCGGCGAGAAGCGCGTCGTTGACCGCGGTCGTCGGCGACGGTCGATGGATCGTCAACGCATCGTCGACCTCCTCGATCGCGCGCCGCGCCGCGATCACGGCATCCGCAAATTCGCCGCCGAACACGTGCAGCTCGACCCGCGTTCCCATCGCAACGAAGCGCTCGACCTGCGCAACGATGCTCACGTCAGGCCTTGACCTCCCAGCCCGGTTCGTACGCGACCGACCACAGCTTCATCGCCTCCGCGCTGCTCGGCTTGCCGGTCGTCGGATCGACGGTCAGCACGCTGTCGGTGCGATAGGCCATGTTCCCCAGATGGCAGAGCGTCGTGCTGATATGTCCCTCGGCGATCGGCGAATTGAGCGCCGAGGCGCGGCCGCGGATCACGTCGACGAAATTGCCGGCGTGATAGACGTCGAGGACACCCTCGCCGACCGTACCGGTCGTTTCCGACGTTGCCTTGGCCATCACCTGCCGGATCGACTTGCCCGCAAGGTCGTAGAGTTCGAAACCGTTGCGATCGACCACCGCGGATCCCTTGGTGCCGAGCAACAGGACGCCGCGTCCGCGCCCATAGGTCAGCATCGCATTGCAGCTCTGGCCGTTCCAGCGGATCACCCGGTCGTTGTCGTAGTTCAGGTCCAGCGCGAGCGAATCGTACATTTCCCAGTCGTCGCCGGCATGGAACCGCTTGGCGCCCTGCGCGGACACGGTCTTGGGATAGGTCAGCCCCATCAGCCAGCGTGCAACGTCGAGTTCGTGCATCGCGTTGTTGCAGAGTTCGCCGGTCCCGTATTGCCAGAACCAGTGCCAGTTATACGGGACCAGGTTCGACCGGTACGGCGCGCGCGGCCGTGGTCCCTGCCACATGTCCCAATCGAGATTTGCCGGCGGCGTCGTCACATGCCCGTTGCCGATCGTCTTGCGATTGTTCGCGTACCAGGTCTGTGCCTCGTACACGTCCCCCAGGTCGCCGGCCTGGACGAGCGCGAGCAGCTGCCGCGTCTCGGGGCTCGATCGCTGCTGGTTGCCGACCTGCAGGATGCGCTTGGTGCTCTTCTGCGCGGCGATCATCGCCTCGCCTTCGGCAGGCGCGATGCCGATCGGCTTTTCGCAATACACGTGATGCCCGGATTTCATCCCGTCGACCGCGAGCTTGGCGTGCCAATGGTCCGGCGTCGCGATCGTGATGATGTCCAGCGCCTTGTTGTCGAACAGGCGGCGGTAATCGCCCTCGGTCTTGGGCGCCGGATTGCCGCGCGCCGCGAACTCACCCGCACGCTTGGCCAGCACCGCCGAATCGACGTCGCAGAAATGCGTGATCTCGACGTTCGGCACCTTGGTGAACGCGCCCATATGCGCCTGGCCGCGCCCGTTCACGCCGATCACCGCGACGCTGAGCCGGTCGTTCGCGCCCTTGATCCGCGCATAGCTGCGCGCACTCATCGCCATGCCGAGCCCAAGCCCCACCGTGGCACCCGCACCCTTGATCATCGTCCGACGGTCCATCGATCCATCCCCCTTCAGAGTTCGCGCAGCTTGATCGACCGGAACTCGACCCGGTCGCCGTGATCCTGAAGCAGGATCGGTCCTTGCTTGCCTTCGCCGAAACCCGGCACGCCGGCATATTTGCTCTGTGCCACCAGCGCCCGGAACGCCGGGGAGCCGCGGTCATACTCGACCATCTTGAAGCCGTTCAGCCAATGCTCGACATGCGTGCCCCGGACGACGATCACCGCGCGGTTCCAGGAGCCCGGCGGATTGATCCGCTTGCCCGGGCTGTCGGGATCGGACAGGTTTTTCGCGGCGATCAGGTCATACAGCGATCCGAGCGTCCGGTTGCCATCGCGTCCCATCTTGGCGTCGGGATGCCGCTCGTCGTCGAGCAACTGATATTCGAGCCCGATCGACTCGCCCTTTTTGAGCAGGCCCGCATCGACGAAATACTTGATCCCGCTATTGGCGCCGGGCGTCAGCTTGAAATCGATCGACAGTTCGAAATTGCGGTAGTCGCGGGTCGTCGCGATATCGCCGCCACCACCGCCACCCTCGACGCGCAACACACCGTCGGCCATCGACCAGCCCGTTGCCGGAAACTTCTGGCCTTTGACGCTACGCCAGCCGGCACCGGTCTTGCCGTCCCACAGCAGCTTCCAACCGGCGCGCTGCTCACCGGCGGACAAGCGATTGGTCAGCCACCCCTGCTCGGCAAGCGCCGTCGCAGGCATCGCGAACCGGGCCGGCGACTCCGTGATCATCCGCACGTTGCGGAACCGCACTTCAGGATGCCGTGCGGCCTCGGCATCGGGGATCGCATGGACCTGGAAGGCGATGAAGCCGCGTGCATCGACGTCGTCGACCACATCGGCGGCAGGCACGCCGTTGATCCACGTCCGCAGCCGCGTGCCGATCGCCTCGACACGGTAGTGGTTCCAGTCGCCCGAGCGGAAAGTCTGGCGTGCCGCCTCGTTACGACCCAGCGTATAGAGCCATTGCCGGCGCTGCTCGTCGTACAGCCCGGCACTCCAGCGGCGCGACGACGGGTCGATCTCGGCCTGATACCCATGCACCACGCCGTCACGATAATCCGGTCGGCTCTGACCGCGGATCATCATGCCCGAGTTGAGCGCCGGATCGGTCTTCGCATCGAATTCGATGATGAAGTCGCCATACTGCGCCTCGGATACGAGCCAGCTGTTGGTCTTGCCCGGCTCGGCGCGCCCGATCAGCTCGCCATTCTCGAAAGCATAGCTCGCCTTGCCGCCCGTCGCACGCCAGCCGGCCAACCCCTCGCGCGGGGTCACATCGCGCCACGGCGCCTTTGCCTGGTTAGCGGAGGATTGCTGCGTCGGTGCAGCTTGGGCCCCGGCATCGACTGATGCCTGCGCCATCAACGGCACGGCCGCCAAGGCCAGAATTGCGAGCGCTCGAGCCATTCGCCTCCCCTTTTCTCTTTTCTGCGAGCGCGGGTTGGGCAACCCTCTCCGGACAGGTCCGGTCGTCTCGCATCATTTACCGCCGACATGTCGCTGTCGTACGGCCTCTCCTGAACCACGTCTTAAATTGTGGTCGGGCCACATGCAACATGATTGTAAGGCATTTTTATCGGACCGCAGCGCGGTTTTCGGCTGCACTCGGCTCGCCGATGCTTTACGCAACGCGGTGTGGACGCGGCGTCGACGCTCGGCCGAGCCGCGCGCGCATTCGATGAGGACTGTAATGCAAGGCACTGAAGGCGGCGGCAAACTCTATCGCAAGATCGTGCAGGCGATCATCTCTGATATCGCCGACGGCGTGTATCAGGTCGGCGCGCGCCTGCCTGCCGAACGCGACCTGACCGAGCGGTTCCAGGTCAGCCGCCCGACCATTCGTGAGGCGATGATCGCGCTCGAGATGAAGGGCATGGTCGAGGCCCGCAAGGGATCGGGCGTGTTCGTGCTCGCCTCCTCTTCGAACGACTCGGAAAAAGAGCTCGACATCGGCGCGTTCGAAATCACCGAGGCCCGCCGCATGCTCGAAGGCGAGGTCGCCGCCGTCGCCGCGACCGAGATAACCGAACAGCAGCTGGTCGAATTGCGCAGCCTTTTGGCGCAGATGGATCAGGACGATACGCTGGTGGCGGAGGACGCGGACCGTCGCTTTCACATCGCGATCGCGGAGGCCACGGGCAACGCCGTCATCATCTCTGCCGTCACCGACTTCTGGGACATGCGCTTCCGCTCGCCGCTTGCGCGCGAAGTGCTGGCGAAGGCGGGCAGCCTCGGCACGGAGAACCGCATGGCAGAACATGGCCGGATCCTGAGTGCGCTAGAGGCGCGATCGCCGATCGACGCACGCAATGCGATGCGCGATCACCTTGCGCGCGTGATCGACCACCTGCTCGATGTCACCGAGACCGAGGCCGTCGAGCGCGCGCGCGCCGCTACCGACCAACGGCGCCGCGCCCTGGCCCGACGTTCGGTCTGATCTGACGATCGGTCGCGTCTGCAGCGGACCCTCCCGCCACGTTCTCCGCTAGTCTCAGCGCGGCAGGATCGAAGTCGGATCGAATTGGTCGAACAATCTCCCTGACCAAATGATTCAGTATTGTCATATCTAAATTGGACTGATACCTGACGAACTACGTCGACCATGGAAAACCATGGCGGCAAAATGTCGAGCAGCGTCAACTCAGCGCGCTCGGCCTATCGGGAGAGGGTCTTTGAGCCGTAAGAGCTTCGATAAGCGCAAACTGCTTATCTCGACGAGCATCGTCAGCCTATTTATCGCCGCGCCTGCCACGGCCCAGCAGGCTGCGGGCAGCCAGATGCCGCAGCCTGCGGACAGTCAGACGAGCCCGCCAGATCCCGGCACCTCACCCCAGGTCGCACCGGAAGCCGAGAACGCAGATATCGTCGTGACCGGGTTTCGTGCGGCGTTGAACAACGCCCTGAACCAGAAGCGTAACGAGACCGCCGCGATCGACAGCATCGTCGCGGAGGATATCGGCAAGTTCCCGGACTCCAACCTCGCTGAATCGATGCAGCGCATTCCCGGCGTGGCGCTCTCGCGCGGTGACGGTGGCGAAGGCCGCAACATCTCGGTCCGCGGTCTCGGCTCGCAGTTCACACGCGTCCGCATCAACGGCATGGAAGGCGTGTCGCAGGTCAGCGGCAGCGACATTCGCGGTGGCGTCGCGACAGGTCGTTCCTTCGACTTCGTGACCTTCCCGACCGAAATCTTCTCCGCGCTCTCGGTCCGCAAGACACTGTCGGCGGATGTCGAGGAAGGCTCGCTGGGCGCGACGGTCGATCTTCGCGCACCCAAGCCGTTCGACCAGAAAAAGGATTTCGTCCTCACCGGTACCGCGCGCGGCATCTATAACGACATCAGCAAAAAGGCCGATCCGCGGCTGTCCGCGCTCGTCTCCAAGAAGTTCGGCGATACGTTCGGCATCCTCGGCAGCGTCGCCTATTCGAAGCGCCATATCGACGAATATGCCTATTCGGCAGTCGATGTCGTGCCGACCACGGTTTACGGTCAGGCCCAGCCCGCGGGCACCGCGAACGCCGGCGTCATCTTCCCGTTCTGCACGCCCGTCGGCTACACCTATAACGGCGCCGCGACGAACAGCCCGGTCGGAGGCTATACCCAGCCCAACGCCACGGCGATCGGCGCCGACGCCAACAATTGCAGCACCGGCAATCCCCGCACCGGCACCGCGGCGGCCTATGACTATATCATGAGCCGTACCGGGGTGAACGGTCGTCCGGGCGGCGGTGTCTTCCTCCCGCGCTTGCCCCGCCCGGTGAAGAGCAGCCAGGACCAGGAACGTCTCGCCGGCACGCTGACACTGCAATGGAAGCCCAGCGCCAACACCGACATATCGCTCGACGGCCTGTATTCGCGGTTCAAGGTCGATCGGCTCGACACGTATTTCGATGCACGGTCGTTCGGTCGCGCAATCTCGAACAATGGCCAGCCCCTGACGTCGGTCCGCGAGATCGAGGTCGACGACAACGGGTCGCTGGTCCACGGCCTGTTCGACGGCGTCGATCTGCGGTCGGAGATGCAGCAGGAGAAGTTCACGTCGACCTATCGCCAGGTCAATCTGAACTTCGACCACCGCTTCTCGGATACCGTTCGGGTCTATGGCCTGGCCGGCATCAACCAGTCGCGGCTCGATGTCGACCGCCTGCAAGTCGCGATCGATTCGAACGACACGCGCGATTTCTCGATCGATTTTCGCGACAATCCCGACATTCCGAAGATCGGCTACGGGATCGACACGGCCAATCCCGCGCTATTCCAATACGGCCCACCGCTCGCGAACGGCGACCAGCGCGGACAATTGTCGAATTTCATCCGCCGCAACACGATCACCAGCAAGACGTTCGAACTCAATGGTGAATGGGAGGCGGCGCCCGACTTCACGCTTCAGGTCGGCGGCCAGTACCGCACGAACAAATATACCGCGCGCGAGCGGCAACTTGCCACCAATACGCCGCTCGATCTGCCCGCGGGCGTCACGCTCGCAAGTTTGACCACCGTGACGAAGGGCGTCGGCAGCAACCTCGACGGATTGCTGCAGGATTTCGTCTCGATCGATCCGGAGAAGTTCCGCGATACGGTCGGCCTCGACAACTATGTCTATTGCAGCCTCGAATGCGCAAAGGGGACGTTTGGCGGCGTCTACGAGAAATACGGCTCGGGCTACGCCATGGTGAAGTTCAACACCGCCAACTCCCTGCCCTTCGCGCTGCGCGGCGATGCCGGCGTCCGCTACGTCCATACCAGCCTGGACACGTACGGTCCGATCACCTCGGCGGCGCCCGCCGGTTCGCTCTATCCGTCGCGTTTCGTGATATCGGAGGTCAGCCGCAGCTATGACGACTGGCTGCCGTCGGCGAACCTCGCGCTGGACATCACGCCGGATCTGATCGCGCGTGCGTCGGTGGCGCGTGTCATGTCACGACCAGCGTACGGCCAGCTGATCCCCGCGGGCTCCGCGAACCTCGTGATCCAGACCGCATCCTTCAGCAATCCGTTCCTCGAACCGATCCGCGCCAATACATTCGACGCGGCGCTCGAATGGTATTTCGCCAAGGGTTCGTTGATCTCGGTCGCGTATTTCTACAAGAACATCGAAAGCTATATCCAGACGACCAGCCAGGCGGTCGCGTTCCAGGACATCGGCCTGCCGCTGACCCTGCTCAACGGTACGCAGTTGCGTCCGACCGATGTGTTCACGGTCCAGCGCAGCAACAATACCGAGGGCGGGCCGTTGCGCGGGTTCGAGGTGAACGTCCAGCTGCCCTTCACCTTCCTGCCCGGCGTGCTGCGCAATTTCGGCGCGCTCGGCAACTTCACGCGGGTTCGTTCGAACATCAATTACGTCATATCGCCGACGCTTTCCCGGACTGCGCCGCTGGTCGGGCTGTCACCGGAAACCGCAAGCGGGACGCTCTATTACGAAGACGACAAGTTCAGCATCCGCTCGACGGTGAACTACCGCGCGGCGTTCCTGACGGCGGTTCCCAGCGGCTCGGTCGATGCGGATTCGACATCGAACGCGAGTTCGATCTTCGTCGACGCATCGGCCTCGTACAATTTGAACGAACATATCAAGCTGATCGCCGAGGTCTCCAACATCACAAACGAGACCAACCGCCTGACCGTCGACACGACACGCCAGGACCCCCTCTACACCTCCTATTTCGGTCGCACCTACGCCTTGGCGGTCAACTTCCAGTTCTGACTATTCCCTTCCCCCCGTCGACATCGGCGCCCCCATTGCCGATGTCGACCAAAACTAAGGGTGCGCCGCAAATTATCCCCGGCGCACCCATTTTTCTGTCCGAGCAAGACCCGGCGGAGTTGCGCGAACCCGGAGAAGTCATTGTGAAGCGTTTGCCTTCACCATTTGATCTCCGCCCCACAAAATGGCCTGACCACTTTATTCCATCTGGCCTATTAGATTTGTGATTGCTAAACAGGCATGAACTGCAGCGAGACCAGAAGGTCCGCGCAATCGAGGGAGGACGCTGGGTGCCAATGATCGAGACGATGCGCTGGTTCGGCCCCTCCGATCCAGTAACGTTGCGCGATATTCGCCAGGCCGGCGCAACCGGCATCGTGACCGCGCTGCACGAGATCGCGAATGGCGCCGTCTGGCCGCAGGACGCGATAGCGACACGCCGAGCCGAGATCGAGGCGGCCGGGCTCGTCTGGTCGGTGGTCGAAAGCCTGCCGGTGCACGAAGCGATCAAGACATGCGGCGCCGATCGGGAGGTGCTGATCGACAATTACCGGCAGAGCCTGACCAACCTGGCCGCGTGCGGAATCCGCACGGTCACCTATAACTTCATGCCGGTCATCGACTGGACGCGCACCGACCTGGCTTGGACGATGCCCGACGGCGCGCGTGCGCTTCGCTTCGAACTGGAGGCCGCCGCGGTCTTCGATATCCACATTCTGCGGCGTGCGGGGGCCGAGCGCGATTACTCCCCAGCGCTTGTCGAAAGCGCCGAGCGCCGGTTCGCAGCCATGGATACGGACTCGCGCCGCCTGCTCGAGAAGACGATCATCGCAGGACTGCCCGGCAGCGAGGAGACCTTCACCGCTGATCGGTTCCGCGACGCCCTGGCGCAGTATGACGCGATCGATGCCGAGGGACTTCGCGCCAACCACATCGCGTTCCTGGAGGCGGTCTGCCCGCTGGCCGACGAACTCGACATGCGGCTGGTGGTGCATCCCGACGATCCGCCCTTCGCCTTGTTCGGCCTGCCCCGCGTGGTCAGTACCGAGGCCGATGTCACGACGCTTTTCGCGCGGGTGCCCAACCGCTCCAACGGTCTGTGTTTCTGCGCCGGCTCGTTCGGCGCCCGTGCGGACAACGACCTTCCCGGGATGATCGAGCGGCTGGGCGACCGGATCGGCTTCCTCCACCTGCGATCGGTCCAACGCGAACCCGATGGTGCCTTCCACGAGGCCGCGCATCTCGCCGGTGATGCCGATATGGTCGCGCTGGTCGCCGCCATTCATACCCTCCAGACGCGCGAGGGACGCTCGATCCCGATGCGCCCCGATCATGGCCACCAGATGCTGGACGATCTCTCGAAGCACACGCTGCCCGGCTACTCGCTGCTCGGGCGGATGCGCGGCCTCGCCGAACTGCGCGGTCTTGAGCGCGGGATCGCACATATGGCCGCGCACGCTTGAGCCGCCCGCTTCGCCTCTCGCCCGATCGGCTGTTCTCCAGCGATCCGGACCAGCGGTCGATCGCCCGCGCGCTGTATGCGGAGATCGCCACGCTGCCGATCGTCTCGCCGCACGGCCACACCGATCCGCGCTGGTTCGCGACCAACGAACCATGGCGCGACGCGACCAGCCTGTTGCTGGCGCCCGACCATTATCTGTTCCGGATGCTCTACAGCCAGGGCATCGCGCTCGATCGGCTCGGGGTACCGTCACGGCAGGGCGTACCCGACACCGACCCGCGCGAGGCTTGGCGAACACTCGCCAGTCATTACCATCTGTTCCGCGGCACACCGTCACAGGCGTGGCTGGATCACG
>JAJNQF010000269.1 GCA_021154945.1 Sphingomonas sp. | reverse complement strand
AGTGTCCGCGCCAGCAGCGCCTCGACTCCGACTATCTCCCCTCCCTGGAAGGGAGGGGCAGGGGGTGGGTCGGTTTCCGCATGTTGGACCGCTTGAGGCTCAAGCTGGCCGACCCACCCACAACCCCACCCTTCCAGGGAGGGGAGATCGTTGCGCTTCGGGCTGCTACCCGGACGGTATATTTCCTTCAGGATTACACCCAAAACCAGAAAGGGCGGCCCGTTGCCGGACCGCCCTTCTGATACGCAGATACTGAAAGCGAGATTAGCGCTTCGAGAACTGGAAGCTACGACGGGCCTTCGCCTTGCCGTACTTCTTACGCTCGACGACGCGGCTGTCGCGGGTCAGGAAGCCTGCTGCCTTCACCGATGCACGCAGCACCGGCTCGAAGCGGGTCAGGGCCTGGCTGATGCCGTGCTTGACCGCGCCGGCCTGGCCCGAAAGGCCACCGCCCTTGACGGTGCAGACGACGTCGTACTGACCTTCGCGCTCGGTGATCCCGAACACCTGGTTGATGACGAGACGCAGCGTCGGACGTGCGAAATACACTTCCTGGTCACGACCGTTGATCGTGATCTTGCCGGTGCCGGGCTTGACCCAGACGCGGGCGACGGCGTCCTTACGACGGCCGGTCGCATAGGCGCGGCCCTGCTTGTCGAGGATCTGCTCGCGCAGCGGCATCGGCTCGCGGACGGGCTCGTTCGAGACCGGCGCGGCGAGATCGCCTTCGCTGGTCGGCAGAGCCTGCTCGGCGGGGGCAGCCGGCGCGGGCTGGTTGGTCAGGCTCGCGAGATCGGCGAGCGACTGGCGGTTGTCGGACATTATGCGCCCACCTTGTTCTTGCGGTTCATGCTGCCGATGTCGAGCACGGCAGGGTTCTGTGCCTCGTGCGGATGCTCGGTGCCCTTGAAGATACGCAGGTTGCGCATCTGCTCACGACCCAGCGGGCCGCGCGGGATCATGCGCTCAACAGCCTTTTCGAGAACGCGCTCCGGGAAGCGGCCGTCGAGGACCTTGGCGGCCGTGATGCCCTTAATGCCGCCGGCGTAACCGGTGTGCTTGTAATAGATCTTCTTCGCGGCCTTGTTGCCGGTGAAGCGAATCTTGTCGGCGTTGATCACGACGACGTTGTCACCGCAATCGACGTGCGGGGTGAACGACACCTTGTGCTTGCCGCGCAGGACGTTGGCGATGATCGATGCGGCACGACCGACGACGAGACCTTCCGCGTCGACGATATGCCACTGCTTCTCCACCTCAGCCGGCTTCGCCGACTTGGTGGTCTTCATGAGCGCCTTCATGGGCGTTAGACCTTCCAGATTGAATGCAAGCACACCAAGGGGAGGCCCCGCAGCGCGAATGCCGGCCTAATGCTGAAAGAGGGGCTTCAAGTCAAGCTTTCCGCCGGTTTCCTGACGGGTATTATTATACCCGTTGCTTCTGGCGGAGTCCCGTGCGGGGTGACGTGCCGACCGCGTGGGCGGCAAACATCGTGGCGATCAGGAGAAGCGCGGCGTTCCCCTGGTGCGCGACCGCGACGTCGATCTGCACGCCGGTCATCAGCGTCGCGATCCCGAGCATGATCTGCAGCGTGACGAGTCCGACGACGTAGAACCCCGCGCTGCTGCCGGTCTTGGTCGCCTTCACGGCCAGCCAGATCAGCCCCGCAGCGGCGGCGAATGCGAACCAGCGGTGGATGAACTGCACGACGATCGGGTTGTCGACCGCGTTGCTCCAGGCGGGGTTCACCATCGGCACGTCAGCCAGGAACAGCCCGTCGCCCATCAGCGGCCAGCTGGCGAACGCATAGCCCGCGTCGAGCCCTGCGGTGAACGCGCCATAGACGAGCTGCACGAACAACAGCGCCAGCGCGAGGATCGCCACGGGCGCGAGGCGGGCAGGGGCGGTGAGAGGATTGCGATGCAGCGCCATCAGATCGAGCGCGGTCCACACGATCCCCGCGAGGATCGTCAGCGCGGTGAGCAGATGCACCGCGAGCCGGATATGGCTGACGTCGGTCCGCACCGACAGGCCCGAGGCGACCATCCACCAGCCGATCGCACCCTGGAACGCGCCGAGCGCGAGCAACGCCGACAAACGCCAGCCGTATCCGACCGGAATCCGCTTGCGTACCGCGAACCAGATCAACGGCGCCGCGAAGGCGAGGCCGATCAGTCGGCCCCAGAGCCGGTGCAGATATTCCCAGAAGAAGATCGCCTTGAACCCGCCGAGCGTCATGTCCGCGTTGAACGCCGCATATTCGGGGATGCGCTTATAGGCGTCGAACTCGGCCTGCCACTGCGCGTCGTTGAGCGGCGGAATGATCCCGCTGATCGGCTTCCACTGCGTGATCGACAGCCCCGACTCGGTTAGCCGCGTGATCCCGCCGATGACGACCATCGCGACGATCAGCGCTGCCACCGTATAGAGCCACAGGGCGACCGCACGAGGACGGGCTTTGGTGAGAAAAGCGGCGCTGGGTTGAAGCATGGGAGGCAGATAGTGGTTTGCGAGGCGCG